>NZ_JBHVVI010000090.1:0-37399 GCF_042883685.1 Kitasatospora sp. NPDC058190 | reverse complement strand
CAACATATCTGGCGTTGACTTTTGGCACGCTGTTGAGTTCTCAAGGAACGGACGCTTCCTTCGGACCGCCTTCCAGCGGGCCCTCCGGGCGCTTCGTTCTTTCGTGTTTCCAGTTTATCAGATGTTTTCCGCTCCGTTTTCCGGAGTTTCATTCATCCGATTTTCCCGAACTGTCGGGGCCGCTTTCTGCGGCGACCGCCACTTTAGCGTATTCCGAGTGTTACTCGAAATTCACGCTCACACCCGGTTGACGGAGACGCCAACGAACCCAACTGAATGGGCATCGAGGTGAGAGTGGGTCTTGCTGAGTGAGGTGGCCGCTCCAGCGACTCGTTCAACATTAGGCCACCTGGAGGACATCGTCAAACGTCGAGGGCCGGATCTGTCCAGATCCGGCCCTCGGGGCTCAAAGCCGCAGCTCAGAGCGGGTGCGTTTTCAGCCAGTCGATCAACTGACAGGTCGGCAGACCGGTCAGCCGGCCGAGACCAGCTCTGCTGCCGCCAGGTTGCGCTTGCCACGGCGCAGCACCAGCCAGCGGCCGTGCAGCAGGTCGGCCTCGGTCGGCACCGCTTCCTCGTCCGTCACCTTGACGTTGTTGAGGTAGGCACCGCCCTCCTTGATCGTCCGGCGGGCGGCCGAGCGGCTCGGCGCCAGGCCGACGGCGACCAACAGGTCGACCACCGGCTGGAGTTCGGACACCTCGGCCTTCGGGACCTCGGCCAGGGCGGCGGCCAGGGTCGGGGCCTCCAGGTCGGCCAGGTCGCCCTGCCCGAACAGCGCCTTGGACGCGGCGACCGCGCGCTCGTACTGCTCGGCGCCGTGCACCAGCGTGGTGAGCTCCTCGGCCAGCGCCCGCTGGGCCAGGCGGGCGGCGGGGCGCTCAGTGGTCTCGCGCTCCAGCTCCTCGATCTCCTCCTTCGAGCGGAAGCTGAAGATCCGCAGGAAGTTGGAGACGTCCCGGTCGTCCGCGTTCAGCCAGAACTGGTAGAAGGCGTACGGGGTGGTCAGCTCGGGGTCGAGCCAGACCGTGCCGGACTCGGTCTTGCCGAACTTGGTGCCGTCGGCCTTGACGATCAGCGGCGTGGCCAGCGCGTGCACGGACTTGCCGTCGGCCTTGCGGATCAGGTCCGTGCCGGCGGTGAGGTTGCCCCACTGGTCGCTGCCGCCGGTCTGCAGGGTGCAGCCGTAGCGGCGGTTCAGCTCCAGGTAGTCCATGCCCTGGAGGATCTGGTAGCTGAACTCGGTGTAGCTGATGCCCGCGTCGGAGTTGAGCCGTCGGGCGACGGCCTCCTTGGCGATCATGTTGTTGACGCGGAAGTACTTGCCGACGTCGCGCAGCAGGCTGATGGCCGACGTCCCGGAGGTCCAGTCCAGGTTGTTGACCATGCGCGCAGCGTACGGGCCCTCGAAGTCGAGGAAGCGCGAGATCTGGCCGCGCAGTCGCTCGACCCAGCCGGCCACCGTCTCCGGGTCGTTGAGCACCCGCTCCGCGGTGGGCTTCGGGTCGCCGATCAGGCCCGTGGCACCGCCGACCAGGCCGAGCGGGAGGTTTCCCGCCTGCTGGATGCGGCGCATGGTGAGGATCTGGACCAGGTTGCCGAGGTGCAGGCTGGGGGCCGTCGGGTCGAAGCCGCAATAGAACGTGACCGGGCCGTCCGCGAACGCCTTGCGCAGTGCGTCCTCGTCGGTGGACAGGGCGATCAGCCCACGCCACCGCAGCTCGTCGACGATGTCCGTCACGGTCACGCTTCTCCTTCGATCGGGCGTCCCCCGGTGCCGGCCCGATTCCGTCGGGCCCCGGGTCGGTACGACTCCAGCCTGATAGAGCCTACGCGGTCCCGGCCAGCGAGTTTCCCCCACGGCATGGTGCCGGGCGCACTGCGCGCTCCCCCCGGGTGTCTGCCCGATACCGGAAATTCCGTTGTTCGTCGGCTGTGGGCCCATTCAGAGTGGTTCCACCGCCGTGCGGCGGCAGTGACGTGTGTGGAGACGGTCGTGCCGCCGTGGCACGCCCGTGGGAAGGGTGTGCCGAGTGCGCAACACGCTGGTTCTGAACGCGAGCTACGAGCCCCTGACGACAGTGTCGCTCCAGCGCGCCGTCGTCCTGGTGCTCCAGGACAAGGCGGTGGTGGAGCAGGCGCATCCACTGCGCTCCGTCCGGGGGACGGGCGTGGCCGTCCCGGTGCCACGGGTGATCAGACTGCAACGGTACGTACGGGTGCCGTTCCGACAACAGGCCCCGTGGTCGAGGCGGGGTGTCCTGGCCCGGGACCAGCACCTGTGCGCGTACTGCGGGCGCCGGGGCACCACCGTGGACCACCTGCAGCCCAAGTCGCGAGGTGGCGAGGACAGCTGGATGAACACCGTGGCCGCGTGCGCGGAGGACAACCAGCGCAAGGCCGACCGGACACCGGAGCAGGCCGGGATGAAACTGCTGCGGCGGCCGTTCGTGCCGACGCCGCAGGCCACCCTGATGCTGGCGCTCGGTCTGCGCGGCTCGGAGGCCCGGGAGCTCGCCGACTGGCTGCCGGCGGTGCCGGGCCGGCCCCAGCCCGTCCCGGCGGCCTGACGGCGAAGCCCGATCCCAAGGCCCGATCCCGGGGCCCGACCGCAAGGCCTGGCCTCCGAGGAGCCTCAGCCTGAGGGGCTTCAGCCCTTCGCCTGGTAGCCCGCCGCCGTGCCGAAGTTGGCCGAGTGCTCGGGTATCACGACCACCTGCCCGCCGCCGATCACGACCCGCCCGGAGACCAGCAGCGAGCCGGTGCCGGGCGGGAAGTTGCCGCCGACCGCCTCCTGGCCACCCGCCATCGGGAAGCGGCCGAGGCGGGCGGGCTGGTCGCGGCGCTCGTCGGCTGCCAGCACCAGCGAGCCGCCGTCGATGGCGACCGCCCGGACGGTGCCCTTGGCGGCGGTCTGCGCCTTCCAGCGCTGCTTGCCGGTGTCCAGGTCGTAGCCGACTGCGGACACCGGCCCGCCGCCGTTCGCCGGGACGAGGGTGGCGGCCATCGTGCGGCCGTCGAAGAAGACGTTCGGAGTGGCCGAAAACGTACCGTGGGCGACGTCCAGTCGGCCACCGTCGGTGACCACCGGGATCTCGGCGGCCGGGTCTCCGGAGGTGCCCCAGGCGAACACCCGGTCGTCCTCCGGCTTCGTGCCGGTGGTGAGCACCACGGCCGGTTCGGCAGAGAGCACCGTCACGGTCTTCGGCGAGTTGTTCAGGCCCCGCCACCAGGAGACCTTGCCGTCCGCGGTGTTCAGCGCGACGGCCTGGTCGGCAGGGGTCGAGTCGGCGCAGGAGGAGGCGACCAGCACGGTCTTGCCACTGACGCCACCGGACAGGGTGCAGAACTTGCCCTGCCCGGTGTACTGCCAGGCGTCCTTGCCGTCGGCCGCGTCCCAGGCCACCGCCCGGTCGTCGCCGACCGCGATCACCTTGTCCTCGGTGACGCCGATCCGCGCCGCGTAGGCGCCCTTGACGTCCGAGAGGGTCTTGGTCCAGGCGGTCTTGCCGGTCTTGGTGTCCACGGCGGCGACCAGCGCGCAGGGGCTCTTCGGATCGGCCTGCGGCCGGAACAGGGCCGCGCCCAGCCCGGCCGGGTTCACACCCGCCGACAGCCCGCACGGGATGGCCCCGGCCGCCGGGGGCTCGACCGACCAGGTCGGCTTGCCCGCCGTCCGGTCGTACGCGTGCACGCCGGTGCCGTCCGCCCGGACCACCACGTCGGCCAGCAGCCAGCTGCCGGCCAGCGTGTCGTCCCCGCCGCCCTGGGTGGCGGCCACGGGCTGCGCGGACCAGGCCTTGGAGTGCGCCACCGCGAAGCCGGGCTCACCGCTGCTGGTCGCGGACGCGCTGCCGCCGCCCTCGGCGCCGACCGTCAGCGCGGCCGTGAGCAGCACCCCGAGTGCGGCCACCCCGGCGCCGGCCCGCACCATCAGGGCCCGCCGACTGGGCACGTGTTCCCCGGTCAGCACGGCTGCCCGGGCCTTCGTGACCAGCGAGGAGGAGCCGCCGTCACCACCGTCACGCCGAGCCGCCCGCGAGGACGCGACGGATGCGACGGACGCGGCGGCCCCGGCGGACCCGGCAGGCTCAGCGGGTTCCGCCGGAGGCTCCTCATCGGCCGGCCCGGCCTCCGCCGCGGGCTCCTCGACCTGCGCATAGCCGTCGGCCGAGTACTCGGCGCCCGCCGGAACGTACAGCGCCTCCTCCTCCGCCGGCTGCTGCTGCTGCTGCTGCGCGGCGTACGGCACGTACGGCTGCTGCCCGTACTCCGGGTACTGCTGCTGGTACGGCTGGTACTGCTCCTGGCCGCCGTACTGCCCCTGGCCGTAGCCGCTCTGGACGTACCCGCCCTCGACGTACCCGGTCTGCCCGTAGCCGCCCTGCTGGTCGTACGGCTGCTGGTCGTACTGCGGCGCCTGCTGCCACTGCCCGTGCGGCTCCGGCTGCTGCCACTGCCCCTGCGGCTGCTGCGGCTCGTAGTACCCGCCCTGGGGGTACCACTGCTGCTGGGCGTGGGCGTCCCCGAAGGGCTCCTGCGCCATCGTTACGTCCCTCCCGGCCCCCCGCCTGCCTGCCGATTGCGGCAGTCAGCATCTCACGCCCGCCCGAGCGCCCCGCCCGGGCCCTCGGCGCAGCGCAGGGGCGGGCCTCAGACCGCCGACTCGGCGCGCAGGGCCTCGTCGATGCGGGCGGCGAGGGTGAAGTCCAGGCCGGTGAGCCCGCCGGCGCTGTGGGTGGACAGCACGAAGCGCAGGGTGCGCCAGCGGATGTCGATGTCGGGGTGGTGGTCGAGCGCCTCGGCCTGCTCGGCGACGGCGACCACCACCCGGATCGCCGCCGGGAAGTCCGGGGCGTCCGCGCCGCGGACGATGCTGTCGCCCTCCCGCGCCCACTGCGGTACGGCCGCCAGGGCCGTCGTGATCTCGTCCTCGCTCAGCCGTGCCCTGCTGCTCATGGGTGTGCTCCGGGTGTCGTCGGTCGTGTGCCGGTCAGGCCGCCTTCCGGCGCGGACGGACCACCAGCTCGCCGCCGCAGTTGGGGCAGTTGGCGGCCATGGCCTCGGTGCAGTCCGGGCAGAAGGTGCACTCGTAGGAACATATCGAGGCGGGGCCGTCGGCGGTCAGCGACACCGCGCAGCGCTCGCAGGTCTCCCGCATCTCCAGGGCCATGGCTTATTCCTCCGACTTGTGTACGGTCTGATGTTCGTTCAACTCACGAGCAGCTTGGTGACGGCCGCGAGGCCGACCACCACGATGATCCCGCGCAGTGCGGTCGGCGGCAGGCGGCGGCCGACCTTGGCGCCGAGCAGGCCGCCGACCAGCGAGCCGGCCGCGATCAGCCCGGCGGCCGTCCAGTTGACCGTCGAGGTGAACAGGAAGAACAGCGCGGCGACCCCGTTGACGATCATCGCGAGCGCGTTCTTCACCGCGTTGATCCGCTGCAGGTCCTCCTGGAGCAGCATGCCCATCAGGGCCATCAGCAGGACGCCCTGCGCGGCGCCGAAGTAGCCGCCGTAGATGCCGGTGAGGAAGACCCCGACCAGCAGCACCGGGCTGCCGTCCGGGTCCCCGTCGGCGCGGCGGCGGGCGGCGACGGCCTTGGCCACCCGGGGCTGGACCACCACCAGGACGAGGGCGAGCAGGATCAGCGCCGGGACGATCGCGTCGAAGGCCCCGCTGGGCAGCTTGATCAGCAGCAGCGCGCCGAGCAGCCCGCCGAGCAGCGAGGCGGTACCCATCCGCAGCAGCCGACGGCCCTGGCCGACCAGTTCGCGGCGGTAGCCGATCACGCCGCTGAGCGAACCGGGCACCAGGCCGAAGGAGTTGGAGACGTTGGCGGTGACCGGCGGGATGCCGACGGCGAGCAGCACCGGAAACGTGATCAGCGTGCCGGAGCCGACGATCACGTTGATCATCCCCGCACCGACGCCGGCCACCAGGACGGCGAGCGCCTCCCAGAGCGTCATGGGTCACCTCTCCTCTCGGTCCTGTCCGAGGGGATCATGCCGGACCCCGTACCGGCCCGACCAGGCCCGCCCACCATTCGGGACGTACGCCACAGCGCCAGGACGCCACGACCACCCGGCCGGACAGCCGCACAACCGCACGGCTGCGGGGCCGCTCGACCGCACGGCCACGGGGGCGGGAAACGCCGAGGGCCCGCCACCACCAGGCAGCGGGCCCTCCACCGGACACCGTCACATCACTCCGGGTCGATTCACTCCGGGTCGATCTTGCGGTACTCCCGCGCCGGGTCCACCCGGGGACGGGCGGCGCCCTTCTCGACGTCCACCGGTCGCGGCCCGGCCGCCGGGTCGAGCGGCACCTGGGTGGCCGCCGGGGCCGCCTGCGGAACGCTCGGCGCCGCGACCGCGCCGCCGTTGGCACCGCCGCCGTTGCCCGTCAGGCCGGTGAAGGCGCCGCCGAGGCCCTTGAGCGCGTCGCCGACCTCGCTCGGGATGATCCAGAGCTTGTTGGAGTCGCCCTTGGCCAGCTCGGGCAGGGTCTGCAGGTACTGGTAGGCGAGCAGCTTCTGGTCGGCGTCACCGTCGTGGATGGCCTCGAAGACCGTCCGGATCGCGGCCGCCTCACCGTCGGCGCGCAGCACCGCGGCCTGGGCCTCACCCTCGGCCCTGAGCACGTCGGCCTGCTTCTCACCCTCGGCCTTGAGGATCTGCGCCTGGCGCTGGCCCTCGGCGGTGAGGATCGCGGCGCGCTTGTCACGGTCGGCGCGCATCTGCTTCTCCATCGAGTCCTGGATGGAGGTCGGCGGCTCGATCGCCTTCAGCTCGACGCGGTTGACCCGGATGCCCCACTTGCCGGTGGCCTCGTCCAGGACGCCGCGCAGGCCGGCGTTGATGACCTCGCGCGAGGTCAGGGTCGACTCCAGGTCCATCGAGCCGATGATGTTGCGCAGCGTGGTGACGGTCAGCTGCTCGATCGCCTGGATGTAGCTGGCGACCTCGTAGGTGGCCGCTCGCGGGTCGGTGACCTGGTAGTAGATGACGGTGTCGATGTTGACGACCAGGTTGTCCTGGGTGATCACCGGCTGCGGCGGGAACGGGACGACCTGCTCGCGCAGGTCGATCCGGTTGCGGACGCGGTCGATGAACGGGACGACGATGTTCAGCCCTGCGTTGAGCGTCCGGGTGTAGCGGCCGAAGCGCTCCACGATCGCGGCGCTGGCCTGCGGGATGACCTGGATCGTCTTGATCAGCGCGATGAAGGCCACCACGACCAGGACGACCAAAACGATAAGGACGGGTTCCACGGACTCTCCCCTAGACGACCAGGGCGGTCGCGCCCTGGATTTCGACGACGTCGACCTTCTGGCCCGGCTGGTACACGCTGTCGGGATTGAGCGCGCGGGCTGACCAGATCTCGCCGTTGAGCTTGATCCGGCCGCCCTCTCCGTCGACGGTTTCCGCGACGACCGCGGTGGCACCCCGGAGCGCCTCGATGCCCATCCTGATCTGCGGGCCCTTCCTCAGCTGCCGACGGGCGATCGGGCCGACGAAGGCCACCAGCCCGACCGAGACCAGCACGAAGGCCAGGGTTTCGAGGACCACTCCCCCGCCCAGCCCGGCCACGGCGGCGGCCGCCAGCGCACCGACCGCGAACATGGCGAACTCCGGCACCGCGGTGAGCACCAGCGGTATGCCGAGCGCCGCGGCGGCCAGGAGCCACCAGATCCAGCTGTCCACACGTCCATCCTAGGGAGCGAAGGGCCTTCGAGGCGGACAGTTCCCGCAGGTCGAGGGGCGGAAACCGGTCGCACGTGCGACCGGTTCCGACGGCCTTCCGAGTGATGGACGGGTGAGGGGGGAAAGGGGGGTCCGTGAGGGACGGACGGGGCCTCAGCCCAGCGGCAGGCCCTGGGCCGACCAGCGGTCGCCGTGGCGCTCCAGGGTGAGCGGCAGCCCGAAGCACTTGGAGAGGTTACGGGCGGTCAGCTCGGTGTCGATCGGACCGGCGGTGAGCACCTTGCCCTGGCGGATCATCAGGACGTGGGTGAAGCCGGGGGCGATCTCCTCGACGTGGTGGGTGACCATCGCCATGGCCGGGGCGAACTCGTCCTGGGCGAGCGCGCCGAGCCGCCGGACCAGGTCCTCGCGGCCGCCGAGGTCCAGGCCGGCGGCGGGCTCGTCGAGCAGCAGCAGCTCGGGGTCGGTCATCAGGGCGCGGGCGATCAGGGTGCGCTTGCGCTCGCCCTCGGAGAGGGTGCCGAACTTGCGGCCGGTGAGGTTGGCCATGCCCATGCGGTCGAGCAGGGCGAGGGCGCGGGCCTCGTCGGACTGCTCGTAGGTCTCCTGCCAGCTGACCGTCATGCCGTAGGCGGCGGTGAGCACGGTCTGCAGCACGGTCTGCTCGGCCGGCAGCTTGTCGAACATGGCGGCACCGGCCAGGCCGATCCGGGAGCGCAGCTCGAAGACGTCGATCTCGCCCAGCTTCTCGCCCAGCACCGAGACCTTGCCCGAGGTCGGGAACAGGTACGAGGAGGCGATCTGCAGCAGGGTGGTCTTGCCGGCGCCGTTCGGGCCCAGGATGACCCAGCGCTCACCCTCGGAGATGGACCACGAGACCTGGTCGACCAGCGCGCGCCCCTCCCGGACCACGGATACGTCCACCAGCTCCAGCACGTCGCTCATGCCTACGCCTTCCCCAATACACAAAAATCTCGGCCGTCGGTGCGGGCGGCGAGCCTACTCCGGCAGCCGGTGGGCACGGGGTGGGTGCGCCGCACACGCATGGGCAAACCTACGCCACGCGGATGACCGCCGATTCCGTAGGCTGGCTGGATGCTCGCGACCCCTGCCGACAATCCGTACGAAGAACCCCGTTCGGGGCGGCTGACCGCCTGGGGCAACGCCCTGCTCAGCGGCCTGGTGCCGCCCGACAACGCCGCCGCGGCCGTGCTGGGCGCGGACGAGAGCCACCGGGTCACCGGGCTGCCCGGGGACGAACCGGGCGAGCAGCACGGGCTGACCTGGGCGCTGGGCCGGCTGCGGGTGCTCGGGGTGAAGGGCCTGCGCCTGGCGCTGCCCTCCACCGGGCACCCGCTGGGGCTGACCGGCCCGGCGACCTTCAACGAGCGCGCCATGGCGGCGGGCGAGGCGGTGCTCGCGGTGGGCGTGCCGCTCGGCCTGGTGCCGGAGATCACGGTGTACGGCCCGGAAGGGGACCGCTCGGCCACCGTGCTGTGGCGCTGCGCCGAGGTCAACGACGCCCCGCCGGCCGACGTGCCCTCGCTGCACGAGGCCGAGCGCGAGCTCGCGGACGGGCTGCGCGAGGCGACCGTCCTGCTCACCCGGCTCGACGTGGCCGGTGCCGGGCCGGAGGCGCTGCGCGCGCTGGAGGCCTACCGCCGCCGCGGCCACACCGAACCGCTCGCCCCCGGCTACCCGCCACGGGCGGTCCGGGTGTTGGAGTCGGCCCGCCAGGTGTCCGCCCTGCTGTCGATCGCCTCGGGCGGCCACGGCGCGGCCGTCAGCGCCTCCGAGATGGCCGCGCGCCAGTCCGTCCTGGCTCCGCTGCGGCGCACCGCCCGCCGGGCCCAGGTCGCCGCCTACAACGCCCTGGTGGACGAGCGCGAGGACCGCTGAGCCACGCCCTATCCGCGCGTCTCGCCGTTGCGGACGGCCCACAGCGCGGCCTGGGTGCGGTCCGCGAGGTCCAGCTTCATCAGGATGTTGGAGACGTGGGTCTTCACCGTCTTCTCCGACAGGTGAAGGCTGCGGGCGATCTCCCGGTTGGAACGGCCGTCGGCGATGTGGCCGAGCACCTCGCGCTCGCGCTCGGTGAGGGTGCCGCCGCGGCCCTGCGGGGCGCGCGGGCCGTCGTCGGAGAGCAGCGCCTCGGCCAGTTCGGGCTGGAGCAGCACGTGCCCGGCGTGCACCGAGCGGATCGCGCCGGCCAGCGCCTCCGGGTCCACGTCCTTGTAGACGTACCCGGCGGCGCCGGCCCGCAGCGCGGGGACCATCGTGCGGTGCTCGGTGAAGCTGGTGACGATCAGGATCCGGGCCCGGCTGCCCTCGTCCTTGAGCGTGCGCAGCGCCTCGATGCCGTCGACGCCGGGCATCTTGAGGTCCATCAGGACGACGTCCGGGTCGAGTTCGCGGGCGCGGTCGACGCCCTCGGCCCCGTCGGCGGCCTCCCCGACCACCTCGATGTCGTCCTGGACCTCGAGGAAGGTGCGCAGTCCGCGGCGGACCACCTGGTGGTCGTCGACCAGCAGGACGCGGATCGGCGGCGTGCTCTCAGGCACCGGGGACCTCCATCTCGACGAGCGTCCCCTTGCCGGGGGCGGACTCCAGGGTGAGCGTGCCGCCGACGGCGGCCGCGCGGTCGCGCATCGAGGCCAGGCCGAGGTGGCGGCCGGCCCGGCGGACGGATTCGGGGTCGAAGCCGCGCCCGTCGTCGCGCACCCGCAGCAGGGCGCCGCGCACGGGCGTCCCGGCCAGGGTGACGGTGACCCGGCGGGCGCCGGAGTGGCGCAGCGCGTTGTGCAGCGCCTCCTGGGCGACCCGCAGCAGAGCGGCCTCCTGAGCAGGCGGCAGGGCGCGCACGCCGTCGGCGGCGAAGGCGATGTCGGCGGCGTGCGCCCGGTCGAGGACCTGCACCTGGGAGGCGAGGGTGGCGCTCAGCCCGTCCTCCTCCAGGGCGGCGGGGCGCAGTTCGACCACGACGGCCCGCAGTTCGTCGGCGGCCTCGGCGGCGAGCCGGGCGACCTCGGCGAGTTCGGCGCGGGCCCGGGCCGGGTCGCGGTCGACGAGCTTGGCGGCGGCCTTGGCGGTCAGTCGCAGCGAGAAGAGCTTCTGCGCGACGGCGTCGTGCAGGTCGTGGGCGATCCGGGCGCGTTCGCCGGCCAGGGTGAGTTCGCGGCTGCGCTCGTACAGGCGGGCGTTGGAAAGCGCGAGGGAGGCGTGGGCGGCGAGGATCCGCAGCAGTTCCTCGTCATGGTCGGTGAACAGGCCGCCGCCGCGCTTGTTGGCGAGGAAGATGACGCCCATCACCTGGGGTTCGTCCTCGGCGGCCTCGCCGTCCAGGACGGGCATGCCGAGGAAGGCGTCCATCTCGGGGTGGGCGGCGGGCCAGCCCTCGAAGGCGGGGGCCTTGCGGACGTCGGCGAGCCGGGTGGGGCCGGTCTCGTGCAGCATCTCGGCGAGCACGCCGTGCTGACGGGGCAGCGGGCCGATCGCCCGCCACTGCTCGTCGGTGACGCCGTCGACCACGAACTGGGCGAAGCCGCCGTGGTCGTCGGGCACGCCGAGGGCCGCGTACTCGGCGCCGAGCAGGTCCCGGGCGGAGGCGGTGATGCGGCGCAGCACCTCGCGGACCTCCAGGTGCCGGCTCATCGCGAGCAGCGCCTGGCTGACGGCCTCGATGCCGGTCAGCGGGTCGCAGGGGGCCTCGACGGCGGCCGGCGGGTCGCAGGCGGGCACCGGGCCGGCGGGGGGCCGGTGGTCACCGGTCGTACTGGGCATGTCGCCAAACTACCGCCGCCGCGGACGCCGCCGCGTCCGTCCCCGGCCGCGCCGGACGCAGGTCCGGGGACCTAGGCCGCTGGGCCCTCCCGCCCCGAGCGCCCCGGAGGCGAGCGGGCGAGTCCCCGCCCCGAGCCGAAGGAGCGCGCCGGTGCCGAAAGGGAGAAGCGAGGGAGCGACGAAGGAGCGAGGGAGCGCCGACCGTCGGCACCGGATCAGAGCGCCCCGGAGGCGAGCGGGCGAGTAACAGCCGAAGGGCGCTCTCCCCGGTCGGGGAGAGCGCCCTTCGGCGAAGGCTGTCAGCCCTTCTGCATGACCTCCGGCTCGTGCCGGCGCTGCAGCCTCGTCACGATCACGCCGATGATGATCGACATCACGATCAGCACGCCCGCATCGATCGACCACTGGGCGACGCTGTGCTTCCACAGCGGGTCGTAGTTCGGGTGCTGGAAGTCCTTGTTCCAGGGGCCCAGGAGGTGCGACAGGTCGAGCGTGGTGGCCACCATGCCGGTGCCCCAGCGGGCAGGCATCAGCCAGCCGACCTGCTCCAGACCGGGCTTGCCGAAGATCTGGAAGAGGCAGCCGGTGAAGACGACCTGGACGATGGCGAACATGACCAGCAGTGGCATGGTCTTCTCGGCGGTCTTCACCAGCGCGGAGATCATCAGGCCGAACATCATCGCGGCGAAGCTCAGCAGGATCATGCCGATCGTCATCTCGATGAGCGGCGTGTTCTGGACCAGCAGGCCGCCGTGCGCGGGGAGCTTGCGCGGCAGGAAGCCGACCGCGGAGATGATCGCGCCCTGGATCACGCTGAAGATGCCCAGCACGATGATCTTGGACATCATGTACGCCGAGCGGGACAGGCCGGTGGCCCGTTCCCGTTCGTAGATCGCCCGTTCCTTGATCAATTCACGGACGGAGTTGGCCGCACCGGAGAAGCAGGCGCCGATCGCCATGATCATGATGATCGGCCCGGCTCCGGAGTTGAGCCCCGCCGCACTCTTCGGGTTCGGTGCCAGTCCGGGCTCGTTCGGCATCAGCACGCTGACCACGCCGATGACCGCGGGCAGCAGCACCGACAGCGCCAGGAAGCCGCGGTCCGAGGCGAGCACCGACATGTAGCGGCGCATCAGGGTCCACAGCTGCGAGCCCCAGCTCTGCGGCTTGGGCGGGCGGAGGGCCTCCTGGGCGACCTGGACGTGCTGCACCTCGCCCGCCTCGACGGTCGCGGCGGAGTACTGCTGGTAGTGCACGGAGCCGCGGTAGCGGCCGGCCCAGTCGTGGTCCGGGTAGTTCTCGAAGGCCTGGAAGACGTCCGCCCAGGTCTCGTACCCGAAGAAGTGCAGCGCCTCGTCCGGCGGGCCGAAGTAGGCCACCGAGCCGCCCGGCGCCATCACCAGCAGCCGGTCGCAGAGCGCGAGTTCGGCCACCGAGTGGGTGACGACCAGGATCGTGCGGCCGTCGTCGGCCAGGCCGCGCAGCATCTGCATGACCTCGCGGTCCATGCCCGGGTCGAGGCCCGAGGTGGGCTCGTCCAGGAAGATGAGCGAGGGCTTGGTGAGCAGCTCCAGGGCGACCGAGACGCGCTTCTGCTGGCCGCCGGAGAGCGCGGTGATCTTGTTGTCGGCGCGCTTGTCCAGGCGCAGCTCGTACAGCACCTCGTCGATCCGGGCCTCGCGCTCCCTCGCCTCCGTGTCACCGGGGAAGCGCAGCCGGGCCGCGTACTTGAGGCCCTTTCGGACGGTGAGCTCGCGGTGCAGGATCTCCGACTGCGGCACCAGGCCGATGCGGGAGCGGAGCTCGGCGAACTGCTTGTAGAGGTTGCGGCCGTCGTACAGCACCTCGCCGCGGTCGGCCGGGCGGTAGCCGGTGAGGGCGCGCAGCAGGGTCGACTTGCCGGAGCCGGACGGGCCGATGACCGCGACCAGGGACTTCTCCGGGACGCCGAAGCTGACGTCGTTGAGCAGGATCTTCTTGGCGCCCTTGTGCTCGACCTCGACGGTCAGGTGGCGGGCGGAGAAGGAGACCGCGCCGGTGTCGACGAACTCCTGCAGCTGGTCGCCCACCAGGACGAAGCTGGAGTGGCCGACGGTCAGCCGGTCCTGCGGGCCCATCAGCTGACGCTGCACCGGCTGGCCGTTGAGGAAGATGCCGTTGTGGCTGCCGAGGTCGACGATCTCGTAGCGGCCGTCCGGCAGCTGGCGCAGCTCGGCGTGGTGGCGGGAGACCTGGAGGTCGGACACCACGATGTCGTTGTCCAGCGCACGACCGATCCTGACGGTGCGCATGGCCGACGTCAGGTTGCGGATCATCGTGGGCTGCGGGGTGCCGCCACCGCCGTGCTGCGGCGGGGCCTGGTAGCCCTGCTGCTGCGGGAGGCCACCGTGCTGCGGCTGCTCGGGCTGCGGCGCGTACTGCTGCTGCGGCACGACCTGTTGCTGCGGCTGGGGCTGCTGGCCCGGCCAGGCCTGCTGCTGGTACGGGTCCTGCCCCGGCCAGGCCTGCTGCGGCGCGGGCTGGTGGGGCGTCGGGACGGGGCCGCGGGCCGTCGCGGCGTCGTGCACCGGCGAGGGCTGCGGGGCGGCCGCGGCCACCGGCGCCGAGAAGGCGAGTCGGGGGCCGTTCTCCGGGTTGCCCAGGTTGACCACGGCACCGGGGAACAGCTGGGCCTGCATGGTGCGGGCGCCGGCCACGTACGTACCGTTGGTGCTGCCGTGGTCGTCCAGCAGCCAACCGCTGCCGTTGAAGCTGATCGTCCCGTGCTGCCAGGAGACCCTGGCGTCTTCGAACGGGAAGTCCGACTGTGGATTGCGCCCGATGGTGTAGGACCGCCCGGGCTCCAGAGTCCGCTGCTGTCCGTTGATATCGATGACGAGTTGCGGCACTCTCGCCTGCCCCGCTCTCTCGGTTCCCCCGAATTGTGGCCCCCGCCCGGGGGTGCGCTGTTCCTCTGACTGACGGGGGGAATCATTCCAGCCCGCCGTCCGCCGGTGAAAGTCACCCCGGGTGACTGTGACCAGGCTGCTACCGGAACCGGGGCGCGCCGGTGTCCCGCGAGGTGGGACGGGTACCCGCCGCCCGAGGGCCGACGGGTAGCGTGGGACTCACCATGAACGCATCGCCCTTGGCCGCTGAGCCCCTCCCCGCCGCCCAGCCCCGGACCGCGGACGAGCGCACCCTGCTCGTCAAGGTGTTCGGCAAGGACCGCCCCGGCATCACCGCCGGCCTCTTCGCCACCCTGGCCGGCTTCGGCGTCGACGTGATCGACATCGAGCAGGTCGTCACCCGTGGCCGCATCACGCTGTGCGCCCTGGTCACCCCTCCCTCCGCGCCGGGCGCGGAGGGAGGCCTGCGGGCCACCGTGCACCGCTGGGCGGACGAGCAGAAGCTCCAGGCCGAGATCCTCTCCGGCATCGGCGACAACCGGCCGCGCCGCGAGGGCCGTTCGCACGTGACGGTGCTCGGCAACCCGCTGACCGCCTCCGCCGTCGCCGCGCTGACCTCCCGGATCACCGCGGCCGGCGGCAACATCGACCGTGTCTTCCGCCTCGCGAAGTACCCGGTGACGGCGGTCGAGCTGGCCGTCTCGGGTGTGGCCACCGAGGAGCTGCGGGCCGAGCTGGCCCAGGAGGCGGCCACCCAGCGGGTGGACGTCGCGGTGGTGGCGGCCGGGCTGGAGCGCCGGGCCAAGCGCCTGGTGGTGATGGACGTGGACTCCACGCTCATCCAGGACGAGGTGATCGAACTGTTCGCCGCCCACGCGGGCTGCGAGGAGCAGGTCGCCGAGGTGACGGCGGCGGCGATGCGCGGCGAGCTGGACTTCGCCGAGTCGCTGCGCGCCCGGGTGGCGCTGCTGGCGGGGCTGGACGCCTCGGTGACGGACAAGGTCCGCGCGGAGGTCCGGCTCACCCCGGGCGCACGCACCCTGATCCGTACCCTGCAGCGGCTGGGCTTCCAGGTCGCGGTGGTCTCCGGCGGGTTCACCCAGGTCACCGACCACCTGGTGGAGCTGCTGGGGCTGGACTTCGCGGCCGCCAACACCCTGGAGGTGGTGGACGGGAAGTTCACCGGCCGGGTGGTCGGCGAGATCGTGGACCGGGCCGGGAAGGCCCGCTGGCTGGCCCGCTTCGCCGAGCAGGCGAAGGTGCCGCTGGAGCAGACGGTGGCGATCGGCGACGGCGCCAACGACCTGGACATGCTGAACGCGGCCGGGCTCGGGGTGGCGTTCAACGCCAAGCCGGTGGTGCGCGAGGCCGCCGACACCGCGGTGAACGTGCCGTTCCTGGACACCGTGCTCTACCTGCTGGGCATCACCCGCGAGGAGGTCGAGGCGGCCGACGTGCACGACGGCACCCCGACCGAGTGAGGCCCGCGGATGTGAACGAGGGGCGTGTGGATCCGAACCGCGCGCCCCTCGCGTGCGTTCCTAGTCCTGCGGCGTGTGGTACGAGACCAGCTTGGCCACGCCCGGCTCGACGCCCTTCCAGGAGCCGGAGAAGCTGAGCACCGCGATCGCAGCCGTCGGGAACCCGCCCATGCGCAGCCGCTCCAGCGCGTCCCGGTCGCCCGCGTCCCCGGCCAGCACCTGGGTCAGGCCCAGCACCCCGGGGTTGTGGCCGACCAGCACCACGTCCGCGTACTCCTCCGGGGTCTCCTGGAGCACGGCGATGATCTCGCCCGGGCTGGCCTCGTAGATCCGCTCCTCGTAGACGGTCTTGCGGGCCCGCTTGGGCAGCTCGTGCGCGGCCAGCTTCCACGTCTCGCGGGTGCGCAGAGCGGTGGAGCAGACCACGAATTCGGGATTGATCCCGGAATCGGCCATCCAGCGGCCTGCGTCCGGGGCCTGGTGGCGGCCCCGGTCGGCCAGCGGCCGCTCGTGGTCGTCCACACCGTTCGGCCAGTCGGCCTTGGCATGGCGGAGAACGATGATCCTGCGGGGCGTTTCGGCGCTCATACCCAGCAAGCTTGGCAGAAAAGCCGCCCGGGGGCGCGACGCTCCCGTTGCCTCCGCTCCCGGGGGGCGGGTGCCGTCATGCCCCGTTCGCCGGGCCACCTTCCCGGAACGAAGGGGTACCGGGAGTACGGCGGTGGTACGGGCGGTGGTTCAGCCCATCTGGGCGGCGACGGTGGCGATGATCGCCACCAGCACCACGATGCCGGCGAAGGCGAAGGCGATACGGCCGAGCTGCTTGCGGCCGTCGGTGGGGTTCGGGTCGAGAACGGGCATGTCCGGAATTCTCCCACCCCGAACACGCCCGCCGGTCCCCGGCCCCACCGCTTTGGCCAGGCCTTGACCTTCGGTGTCAGGCCTTGACCTTCACGTCAGGCCTTGACCTTCGCCGCCGGGTGGAACGCCTCGTCCTCGATGTGCCGGGCCCGGGCGGCGCGCAGGCCGAACAGCATCTGCGGCACCAGCAGCAGCGCCAGGAAGCCCAGCGGCCAGTACCACTCACCGGTGACCTGGTAGATCCGGCCGATCAGGATCGGCCCCGGGATGGAGATCAGGTAGCCGACGCCCTGGGCGAAGGCGGACAGCTGTGCCACCCCGCCCGCGGTCCGGGCGCGCAGCCCGATCATGGTCAGCACCAGCGGGAAGGCGCAGTTGGACAGGCCCACCAGGACCGCCCAGACCCACGGCGCTCCGGCCGGGGCGAGCGCCAGGCCGGCGTACCCGGCGATGCCGCAGGAGGCCAGCACCACCACGAACGGCCGCTGGTCGCCGCGCCGGGCCGCCAGGTTGGGCAGCACGAAGGAGACCGGCACGCCGATCACCATGGTGACCGCGAGCAGCACCCCGGAGGTGCCCTTGTCGACGCCGGAGTCCTGGAAGATCTTCGGCAGCCAGCCCATCACCACGTACGCGCCGGTGGCCTGGAGGCCGAAGAAGCAGGCCAACGCCCAGGCCGTCCGGCTGCGGGTGATCGGCAGCTTGGCGGGGGCCGCGGCGCCGCCGGCGTGCTCGCCGCGCTCGCGCTTGGTGATCAACACCGGCAGCCAGAGCACCAGGGCGAGCGCGCCCAGGGCGGCCCAGACGCCCAGGCCGTGGCGCCAGTCGCCGCCCAGTGCGCTGGTCAGCGGCACGGTGACGGCGGCGGCCAGTGCGGTGCCGGCGGACAGCGCCATGGAGTACAGGCCGATCATCGGCCCGACCTTCTCGGGGAAGTACCGCTTGATCACCACCGGCAGCAGCACGTTGGAGACCGCCACACCGGCCAGGGCGAGCGCGGTGAGCAGCAGGAACACCGCGGTGCCGCCGGCGAAGGAGCGCGCCAGCACGCCCGCCGTGATCGCGCCCATCCCGGCCGTGATCACCGCGATCGGCCCGACCCGGCGGGCCGCCATGGGCGCCGCGAAGCCGAACAGCCCGAAGCACAGCGACGGGACGGCGGTGAGCAGCCCGGCGAGCGTCGGGTTCATCCCGAGACCGGTGCGGACCTGGTCGAGCAGCGGCCCGAGGCTGGTGACCACCGGGCGCAGGTTGAAGGCGGCGGCGGCGATCGCGACGGCGAACAGCCAGCCGAGGTACTTGGCGGGGGCGGCGGGCCGCTCGGTCTGCGGCCCGGCCTCGGTTCGTGGGGAGGTGGTGGTGTCTGCTGCGGGAGGCATGCAGGTCATCATAGAATGATGGGATGAATTGATGCACCTTGGAATTGACATGATGTGCCGATCGTTCATCCACCGGCCACTTCCCCCAGGCCCACCCACCCCGTAGCCGCAAGGAGTCCCCGTGGCGCTGTCATCGCCGAGGCGCACCCCGCTGTCCGACCAGGTGATCGCGCAGCTGCGCGCCCAGATCACCTCCGGGGAGTGGCCCGTCGGCTCGCGCATCCCCACCGAGGCCGCGCTGGTCGAACAGCTGGGGGTGGCCCGCAACACCGTCCGCGAGGCCGTCCGCGCCCTCGCCCACAACGGGCTGCTCGACATCCGGCAGGGCTCCGGCACCTACGTGCTGGCCACCAGCGAGCTGGCCGGGGTGATGCACCGCCGCTTCGCCGACGCCGACCAGGCGCAGGTCGCCGAGCTGCGGGTGGCACTGGAGACCTCCGCGGCGGGCCTGGCCGCCGTCCGCCGCACCGCGCGCGACCTCGACCTGCTGGACGCCGCGCTCGGCCGCCGCGAGGCCGCCTGGCACTCCGGCGACGCCGAGGACTTTGTCCAGGCCGACGCCGCCTTCCACCAGGCCGTGGTCGCCGCCGCCCACAACGACGTGCTGCTCGCCGTCTACGCCGATCTCGGCGAGGTCACCCGCGCGCACCTGCGCAACGACGTCGGCCCCGAGCTGATCGCCGAGCGCTACATCGGCCACGACACCATCCTGGACGCCATCCGGGCCGGCGACGCCCAGCGCGCCTCGGTCGAGGCCGGCCGCGCCATCGGGGCCTGCGCCACCGCCGAGGCGTGAGAAACGGCAACGCCGCTGCCCGGCACCCCCTCCACGGGGGTGCCGGGCAGCGGCGGTTTCAGCGGATCAGGCGCCGATGGCGTGCAGACCGCCGTCGACGTGGATGATCTCGCCGGTGGTCTTCGGGAACCAGTCCGACAGCAGCGCGACGATGGCGCGGGCGGCCGGCTCCGGGTCGCTCAGGTCCCACTTCAGCGGGGAGCGGTGGTTCCAGGCGTCGGCCAGGTCGGTGAAGCCCGGGATGGACTTGGCGGCCATCGAGCCGAGCGGACCGGCCGAGACCAGGTTGCTGCGGATGTCCCGCTCGCCCAGGTAGCGCGCCAGGTAGCGGCTGGTGGCCTCCAGGGCGGCCTTGGCCGGGCCCATCCAGTCGTAGTGCGGCCAGGCGACCTGGGCGTCGAAGGTCAGGCCGACCACCGAGCCGCCGTCCTGCATCAGCGGCAGCAGCGCCATGGTGAGCGACTTCAGCGAGTACGCCGAGACGTTCATCGCGGTGGCCACGGACTCCCACGGGGTGTCCAGGAAGTTGCCGCCCAGCGCGTCCTGCGGCGCGAAGCCGATCGAGTGGACGATGCCGTCCAGGGTCGGCAGGGTCTCGCGGACCTGGTCGGCGATGCCCGCCAGGTCCTCCGGGCTGGAGACGTCCAGCGACAGCACCTTGACCGGGTGCGGCAGCTTCTTGGCGACCCGCTCGGTCAGGCTCGGGCGCGGGAAGGCGGTGAGGATGATCTCCGCGCCCTGCTCCTGCGCGAGCTTGGCGGTGTGGAAGGCGATGGACGCCTCCGTCAGCACGCCGGTGATCAGGATCCGCTTGCCTTCGAGGATTCCACTCATGATCAGTGACCCATGCCCAATCCGCCGTCGACGGGAATGACGGCTCCGGTGATGTACGCGGCCTCGTCCGACCCGAGGAACCGCACGGTGGAGGCGACCTCGGCGGGCGCCGCGTAGCGGCCCAGCGGCACGCCCGAGACGATCTCCGCGCGGCGCTCGTCGGTGAGCACGGCGGTCATGTCGGTGTCCACGAAGCCGGGGGCCACCACGTTGACGGTGATGTTGCGCGGGCCGAGCTCGCGCGCCAGCGACCGGGCGAAGCCGACCAGGCCGGCCTTGGAGGCGGCGTAGTTGGCCTGGCCCGGCGAGCCGGACAGGCCCACCACGGAGGAGATCAGCACCACGCGGCCCTTCTTCGCGCGCATCATCAGCTTCGAGGCGCGCTTGACCACGCGGAAGGTGCCGGTCAGGTTGGTGTCCAGGACGGAGGTGAAGTCCTCCTCGGACATCCGCAGCAGCAGGGTGTCGTGGGTGATGCCCGCGTTGGCGACGAGCACCTCGACCGCGCCGTGCTTCTGCTCGATCTCGGTGAAGGCGGCGTCGACCTGCGCGGCGTCCGTGATGTCGCAGCGCACCGCAAGGACGTCGTACTTCACCAGAGCCTCGGGCACCTCACCCGAACGGCTGGTGATGGCCACCTTGTCGCCCGCTTCGGCGAAGGCCTGGGCGATCGCGAGGCCGATGCCCCGGTTTCCTCCGGTGACGAGAACCGAGCGGCTCAACGATCCACCTCTCTCTCCCTGTGTGAGCACGTACGTCGGAATGCGTACGCAGTGTGACGCTATCGGGCGCCCGGCGGTGTCGGCGCATCGGGCTCCCACAGCGCCGCACCAAAGGAACTGTCGCAATCCGACAATCCGCACCCCCGGCACCCGGCACCTCCCGCCGACGCCCCGCAGGCCGGGGCGCCGCCGCGATCGGGGCGACTGTGCGGGAACAACACGGACGGGCGCACCCGTTGCCCCCGTGGTGTGGACCGACCGGGACCCCGTACCCTTCCCCGAACAGTCCCGGCGAGGAACGAACGAAGGCAGGGCGCATGACCAAGGCACGGCCCGGGAGCACCCACCGACGCGGACGACTGCTGGCCCTGACCGCCCTGGCGGCGGGCCTGGGCGCCACCGCCTGGTCGCTGCGCGACCTGCCGGCGGCGTTCGGGCGGCGCCCGGACGGCGAGCGCGAGGAGCGGGTGCGCAACTCCCCGCAGTACCGCGACGGCGTCTTCCACAACGCGCCCTCGACCCTCGCCCGCACGGCCGGCGCCCCCGGCGTCGACCCCGCCACCGTCCGCCGGATGGTGTTCGAGCGCACCGGCCGCGTCCCCGCCCACCCGGTGCCCACCGTCCGCCCCGCCGCGACCGGCCCGGCCGCCGAGGGCGTGGAGATCACCTGGTACGGGCACGCCTCCGCGCTGGTGGAGATCGAGGGCTCCCGCGTGCTGCTCGACCCGATCTGGAGCGACCGCTGCTCCCCCTCCGCGCACGTCGGCCCCAAGCGGCTGCACCCGGTGCCGGTCGAGCTGGAGGAGCTGCCGCCGGTCGACGCCGTGCTGATCTCGCACGACCACTACGACCACCTCGACATGGCCACCGTCAAGCGCCTGGTGCGCAGCCAGTCCGCGCCCTTCGCCGTGCCGCTCGGCATCGGCGGCCACCTGCGCCGCTGGGGCGTCCCGGAGCACCGGATCATCGAGCTGGACTGGGACGAGACCTGCACCCTGGGCGAGCTGGTGGTCACCCTCACCTCCGCGCACCACTTCTCCGGCCGCGGCCTGACCCGCAACACCACCCTGTGGGGCTCCTGGGTGATCGCCGGCCCCACCCGCAAGGTCTTCTACACCGGCGACTCCGGCTACTTCGAGGGCTACGGCCGGATCGGGGAACAGCACGGCCCCTTCGACGCCGCGCTGGTGCAGATCGGCGCCTACGACGCGGCCTGGGCGGACATCCACATGACCCCCGAGGACGCCGTCCTCGCCCACCGCGACCTCAACGCCGGGCTGCTGGTGCCGGTCCACTGGTGCACCTTCAACCTGGGCCTGCACCCGTGGGCCGAACCGATCGAGCGACTGCTCAAGGAGGCCAAGGCCCAGGCCGTCCCGCTGGCCGTGCCGCGCCCCGGCGAGCGGGTCGACGTGGACAACCCGCCGGAGCTGGACGGCTGGTGGGAGTCCGTCTCCTGACGGCCCGGTAGGAGACGTCGGCCGAAACCGCGGCGCACGGGTCGAAATGGGCTGGCCGGAAACCCGGTGGACGGGAAATGATTCGGTGCGGGCGCCCCTGTGGGCACCCACACCGTCACCCTCCGCGACCTGGGAGCCCGATTGCCTCCGATCCCTCCGGCCGTCAGCGCCGGCGCCCCGACCGGGCGCGCCGTCGATCCGCTGTTCCTCGCCCTCCCGCTGCGCACCCTGGCCGACGCCGCCCTCACCCGGGCCCGTGAACTCGGCGCGAGCCACGCCGACTTCCGCCTGGAGCGGGTCCGCAGCGCCTCCTGGCGGCTGCGCGACGCCCGCCCGTCCGGCACCTCCGACAGCGTGCAGCTCGGCTTCGCCGTCCGCGTCCTGCTGGACGGCGCCTGGGGCTTCGCCGCCGGGGTGGACCTGACCCCCGCCGCCGCGGCGAAGGTCGCCGCCCAGGCCGTCGCGGTGGCCCGCCTGTCCGGCGGGATCAGCCGGGCGGCCGGCTCCGCCGAGCGGGTCGAGCTGGCCGACGAGCCCGTCCACCGGGACGTCACCTGGGTCTCCGCGTACGAGGTCAACCCCTTCGAGGTGCCGGACGCCGAGAAGACCGCCCTGCTCGCCGAGCGCAGCTCCCGGCTGCTGGCCGCCGAGGGCGTCTCGCACGTCCAGGCGGCCCTGCTGACCGTCCAGGAGAACAAGTTCTACGCGGACACCGCGGGCACCATGACGACCCAGCAGCGGATCCGGCTCCACTCCGACCTGGAGGCCACCTCGGTCGACGAGCGCACCGGCGCCTTCGACTCGATGCGCACCCTGGCCCCGCCGGTCGGCCGCGGCTACGAGCACGTCACCGGCACCGGGTGGGACTGGGACGCGGAGATCGCCGAACTGCCCGTCCTGCTGGCCGAGAAGATGAAGGCCCCGAGCGTCCGGGCGGGCCGCTACGACCTGGTCATCGACCCGTCCAACCTCTGGCTGACGATCCACGAGTCGATCGGCCACGCCACCGAGCTGGACCGCGCGCTCGGCTACGAGGCCGCCTACGCCGGCACCTCCTTCGCCACCTTCGACCAGCTCGGCACGCTCGAGTACGGCTCCGGGCTGATGCACGTCACCGGCGACCGCACCGCCGAGCACGGCCTGTCCACCATCGGCTACGACGACGAGGGCGTGGCCACCCAGTCCTGGGACCTGATCAAGGACGGCGTCCTGGTCGGCTACCAACTCGACCGCGGCATGGCCAAGTTGAAGGGCTTCGAGCGCTCCAACGGCTGCTCCTTCGCGGACTCCCCGGCGCACGTCCCGGTGCAGCGGATGGCCAACGTCTCGCTCCAGCCCGCCGCCGACGGCCCGGACACCGCGGGCCTGTTCGCCGGGGTGGAGAACGGCCTGTACATCGTCGGCGACCGCTCCTGGTCGATCGACATGCAGCGCTACAACTTCCAGTTCACCGGCCAGCGTGCCTACGCCATCAAGAACGGCGAACTCGCGGGCCAGGTCAAGGACTTCGCCTACCAGGCCACCACCACCGACTTCTGGGGCTCGATGGCGGCGGTCGGCGGCCCGCAGACGTACGTCCTCGGTGGCGCCTTCAACTGCGGCAAGGCGCAGCCCGGCCAGGTCGCGGCGGTCAGCCACGGCTGCCCGTCGGCGCTGTTCCGCAACGTCAACGTGCTCAACACCCAGCAGGAGGCGGGTCACTGATGACCGCGATGCAGCCCCACGAACTCGTCGAGCTGGCACTCGGCCTCTCCCGCGCCGACGGCTGCGTGGTGATCGCCGACGAGGAGTCCACCGCCAACCTGCGCTGGGCCGGCAACGCGCTGACCACCAACGGGGTCACCCGCGGCCGCCGCCTCACCGTGATCGCCACCGTGGCCGGCGCCGAGGGCACCGCCTCCGGCGTGGTCTCCCGCGAGGCCGTCACCACCGAGGACGTCGAGGGCCTGGTCCGGGCCGCCGAGGACGCCGCCCTCGCGGCCGGCCCGGCCGAGGACGCCCAGCCGCTGGTCGCCGACCAGCCGCCCTCCCCGCACTTCACCCAGCCGCCCGCGGAGACCTCCATCGAGGTGTTCGACGCCTTCGGCCCGGCCCTCGGCGAAGCCTTCGCCCGCGCCGCCGCGCAGGGCGAGCTGCTGTACGGCTTCGCCCGGCACGAGATCACCACCAGCTACCTGGGCAGCTCCACCGGCCTGCGGCTGCGCCACGACCAGCCCACCGGCATGGTCGAGATCAACGCCAAGACCGCCGACCTGTCCGGCTCGGCCTGGATCGGCGCCGCCACCCGGGACTTCGCCGACATCGACGTCGAGGCCCTGCACACCGAGCTGACCAGGCGCCTCGGCTGGGGCGCCCGCAAGGTCGACCTGCCGGCCGGGCGGTACGAGACGCTGCTGCCGCCCTCGGCCGTCGCCGACCTGATGGTGTACCTCAACTGGTCCTCCGGCGGCCGGGACGCCCACGAGGGCCGGACGGTCTTCTCCAAGCCCGGCGGCGGCACCCGGATCGGCGACAAGCTCGCCGGCCTGCCGCTGACGCTGCGCTCCGACCCGCGCGAGGAGGGCCTGGAGGCCGTCCCGTTCGTGCTGGCGCACAGCAGCGGCGGCGACGTCTCGGTCTTCGACAACGGCGAGCCGATCACCGCCACCGACTGGATCCGCGAGGGCGTGCTGACCGAGCTGATCACCAGCCGCCACGCGGCCGGCCTCACCGGCCTGCCGCTGCGCCCGGCGATCGACAACCTGGTGCTGGAGACGGCCGACCAGGAGTCCGCGCCGACCCTGGACGAGATGATCGCCCGCACCGAGCGCGGCCTGCTGCTCACCTGCCTCTGGTACATCCGCGAGGTGGACCCGGCGACGCTGCTGCTCACCGGCCTCACCCGGGACGGCGTGTACCTGGTGGAGAACGGCGAGGTGGTCGCCGCGGTCAACAACTTCCGGTTCAACGAGTCCCCGGTCGACCTGCTCGGCCGGATCACCGAGGTGGGCCGCACCGAACGCTGCCTGCCGCGCGAGTGGAGCGACTACTTCACCCGCACCGCGATGCCACCCGTGCGTGTCGCGGACTTCAACATGAGTTCGGTCAGCCAGGCCTCTTAGCCACTGACCAACGGGGGGATACGAGAGACATGATGGACGAGAAGCGGCTGGTCAGAACGAGCAAGATGCTGTCGCGCATCCTGCGGCACGAGCCGGAGCTGGTGGGGATCACGCTGGACGGGTCCGGCTGGGTCGGGATCGACGTGCTGCTCGCCGCGCTCGCGGCGAAGGGCAGGCCGGTCACCCGGGCCGAGCTCGACCACGTGGTGGTCACCAACAACAAGCGCCGCTTCGGCTACTCGCCGGACGGTCTCTCGATCCGCGCCAACCAGGGCCACACGGTGGCGGTCGACCTCGGCCTGACCGCCACCGTGCCGCCCCACGTGCTGTACCACGGCACCGCCGACCGCCACCTGGCGTCGATCTTCCGCGAGGGCCTGCGCCCGATGGCCCGCCAGGACGTGCACCTGTCGGCGGACACCGAGACCGCGACCCGGGTCGGCGCCCGGCACGGCCGCCCGGTGGTGCTGACCGTGAACGCGGCCGCGATGGCGGCGGCCGGCCACGAGTTCCGGCTCAGCGAGAACGGCGTCTGGCTCACCGACGCCGTCCCCCCGCAGTACCTCTCCCGCCGCTCCTAGCCGCTCCTGCCGCCGGACGGCTCCCCTATCACGCCCGACCGGGTGGGCCCCGCCCACCCGGTCTCGTCGTCCCCGGCCTCCGGGCGTACCGTGAGGAGGCCGCGCGGCACGGCGCGCGGGTGCGTGGACGAGGGCGGTAGACACATGGGCAAGAGCGCCGACGGCGGGCAGGTCTTCCGGATCACGGGGGCTCGCAGCAGCCTGTCCGAGGACGTCCGGGGGCGTCAGCGCCGCTACGTCATCTCGATGCTGATCCGCACGCTCTGCGTGCTGCTCGCGGTGGTGCTGTGGGACGTCCAGCGGTGGCTGGCGATCGCCGCGCTGGCGGGCGGCGTGCTGCTGCCGTACTTCGCGGTGCTGATCGCCAACGCGGGCCGGGAGCGCGCACCGGGCCTGCCGAGCACCTTCGACATCCCGCACGACACCCCGCTGATGCTCGGCCCCGGTGGTACGGGTGGGGCTGGTGCGCCGGCTGGTACAGGACAGGCAAAGCCCGCTGGCACCGAAGCTTCACAGGGCACGGACTGACCGTCCGCTTCGCGGTGGTTGAAGCGGAATCGCCTCGAGGAAAGCTCAAAAGAAGCTCAGATTAATCATGCAAGACCTCCCCATCCGGGGGTCTCGGCGTGACATACTGCGTACGCGCTCCGCATCCCCCGTCGGAGCGACGGACCGACGCCGGGCGGCTCCCCCCGTGGCTGCCCGGCGTCGCCATGTCCGGATCCGGACGGGCCCGGTCCGATCGCCGGGGGCCCGTGAAAGACTGGCGGCGACGATCAACCCGCCGAGCACCGAGGACGGCCCCGATGGACACCCCGCAGACGCCGATCTGCTCCGCGAAGGGCTGCCGGGCGGACGCCCACTGGGTGCTGGTGTGGAACAACCCCAAGCTGCACACCCCGGACCGCCGCAAGACCTGGCTGGCCTGCGAGGAGCACCGCGAGCACCTGTCCCAGTTCCTGGGCGTGCGCGGCTTCCTCAAGGAGGTCGTCGCCTTCGCCGACTACCCCGGGACTCCCGAGGGGCCCGGGACCGAGCAGTCGGCCTAGCCCCCGATCGCCGACATCGGCCGCTCGGGCTGGTGGAACTCCGGGTCGTCGATCCCGGCCCCGGCCTTCTTGCCCCACATCGCCGCCCGCCACAGCGCGGCCAGCTCCGCGTCGTCCGCGCCCGAGCGCAGCGCGGTGCGCAGGTCGGTCTCCCCGGTCGCGAACAGGCAGTTGCGCACCTGCCCGTCGGCGGTCAGCCGGGTCCGGTCGCAGGCCCGGCAGAACGGCCGGGTGACCGAGGCGATCACGCCGACCCGGCCCGCGCCGCCGTCCACCACCCAGCGCTCGGCGGGCGCCGCGCCCCGGCCCGCGGACGGCTCCGGGGAGAGCGTGAAGCGGGCGCTCAGCAGGTCCAGGATCTCCGCCGCGGTGACCATCGACGAGCGGTCCCAGCCGTGTTGGGCGTCCAGCGGCATCTGCTCGATGAAGCGCAACTCGTAGCCCCGCTCCAGGCACCAGGCCAGCAGGTCGGCCGCCTCATGGTCGTTGACCCCGCGCATCAGCACCGCGTTCAGCTTCACCGGGGTCAGCCCGGCCGCCTCGGCCGCGGCCAACCCGTCCAGCACGTCCTGGTGGCGCCGGCGGCGGGTGAGCGTGTGGAACACCTCGGGGTCGAGGGTGTCCAGCGAGACGTTGACCCGGTCGAGCCCGGCCTCGCGCAGCGCGGTCGCGGTGCGGGCCAGTCCGATGCCGTTGGTGGTCAGGGACAGCTCGGGGCGCGGCTCCAGCTCCGAGCAGGCGGCCACGATGGCGACCAGTCCGGGGCGCAGCAGCGGCTCGCCGCCGGTGAAGCGGACCTCGCGCACACCCAGGTCCCGGACGGCCAGGGCGACCAGCCGGACGATCTCCTCGTCGCTCAGCAGGTCGGGCTTGGCCAGCCACTGCAGGCCTTCCTCCGGCATGCAGTAGGTGCAGCGGAGGTTGCACCTGTCGGTCAGGGAGACCCGCAGGTCGACGGCCTGTCGTCCGAAGGTGTCGAGCAGCACGTGCGTCCCTTCCCGAAATGCGGCCGGCCCGGCCACCGTCGCGGCGGGGGCCGGGCCAGCATAGTCATCGCGGGACGATCAGTGGGCGCCCAGCCCGGTCAGTGAGCGGACCTCCAGTTCAGCGTACTTCGCCGGGTCGGGACGCTCCTTGGACAGCAGGGTGCCGAGCCAGCCGGCCAGGAAGCCGATCGGGATGGAGACCAGGCCGGGGTTCTCCAGCGGGAACCAGTGGAAGTCGACGCCCTGGAAGAGCGAGCTCTTGCCCCCGGACAGGACCGGGGAGAAGACCACCAGCACCACCGAGGAGATCAGCCCGGCGTAGACCGAGCTGACCGCGCCGACGGTGGTGAAGCGCTTCCAGTAGAGCGAGTAGAGCAGGGTCGGCAGGTTCGCCGAGGCGGCCACCGCGAAGGCCAGCGCCACCAGGGCGGCGGTGCTGAGCTTGCCCGCGTAGAGGCTGAGCACGACGGCGATCGCGCCGATCACCACCGCGGCCCACTTCGCCGATCGCACCTCCTCCTTCTCGCTCGCCTTCCCGCGCCGGATCACGTTGGCGTACAGGTCATGGGCGAAGGAGGCCGAGGAGGCGAGGGTGAGCCCGGCCACCACGGCGAGGATGGTGGCGAAGGCGACCGCCGAGATCACCGCGAGCATGATCGCGCCGCCGGTGGTGCCGGACCCACCGCCGAGCTGCTCGGCGAGCAGCGGCGCCGCGGTGTTCCCGGACGGCGTCTTGCCCTCGACGGCCACCATGCCGCTGCGGCCGACCAGGGCCGCCGCACCGAAGCCGAGCGCCAGGGTCATCAGGTAGAAGACGCCGATGATGCCGATCGCCCAGAGCACCGATTTGCGGGCAGCCTTGGCGGTGGGGACGGTGTAGAAGCGGACCAGGATGTGCGGCAGACCGGCGGTGCCGAGCACCAACGCGACCCCCAGGCTGATGAAGTCGAGCTTGGAGGTGTTGCTGGCCCCGTACTTCAGCCCGGGTTCGAGGAACGCCGATCCCTTGCCGCTCGCGGAGGCGGCCGCGCCGAGCAGCTCCGAGGGGTTGAAGTGGTACTTGGCGAGCACCAGGACGGTCATCAGCGCCGCGCCGACGATCAGCAGCACCGCCTTGACGATCTGCACCCAGGTGGTGCCCTTCATGCCCCCTATCACCACGTAGATGATCATCAGTGCGCCCACCGCGAGGATGGTCCAGCGCTTGGCCCCCTCCCCGGTGACCCCCAGCAGCAGGGCCACCAGCGCCCCGGCGCCGACCATCTGGGCCAGCAGGTAGAAGATCGACACCACGATGGTGGACACCCCGGCCGCGGTGCGCACCGGGCGCTGGCGCATCCGGAAGGCGAGCACGTCCGCCATGGTGAAGCGGCCGGAGTTGCGCAGCGGCTCGGCGATCAGCAACAGCGCGACCAGCCAGGCGACCAGGAAGCCGATCGAGTAGAGGAAGCCGTCGTACCCGGCCAGGGCGATGGTGCCGGCGATGCCCAGGAAGGACGCGGCGGACATGTAGTCGCCGGAGATCGCCAGGCCGTTCTGGAAGCCGGTGAAGCCGCGGCCGCCGGCGTAGAAGTCGGCGGCGCTGCGGTTCTGCCGCCCGGCCCAGACGGTGATGACCAGGGTGGCCACCACGAAGAGCCCGAACAGGGCCATCGTCAGGCCGCGGTGCTCCGTGGCGGAGCTGGCGAGCACGATCATTCGGCGGACTCCCGGGGAGCGTGGACGACGGCACCGTGGGCCTCGCGGATCGCGGCGGCAGGCGGGTCGATCCGCCGGTCCGCGTAGCGGGCGTACCAGGCGGCGATGGCGAAGGTGGTGGCGAACTGCAGCAGCCCGAGCACCAGGGCCACGTTGATGTGCCCGACGACCTTGGTGCCCATCAGTCCGGGTGCGTAGCAGGAGAGCAGGACGTAGAGCAGGTACCAGAGCACGAAGCCGATGGTGACCGGGAAGGCGAAGCTCCGGAACGAGCGCCGGAGGGTACGGAACTCCTCGCTGTCGTCGATGAGTTGGACTTCCGTGGCGGTAGTGGTGATCGGCGGCGAATCCACTCTCTCTCCTCACTCCTTCGGCGTAGCGGTCACACGAGGGGAATGAACGAACGTGAGGGGCGTCACATGTCTCGTGCGCGCCGCGCAATGCTAGGAGCGTCGCGCCCGCCCCGAAAGGGGTTCACATCGATGAGTCAGTCGTTCACCCCCTCGCACTATCCATTTGACCGAAAAGAAACCGTTCGGACGGCCCGTGCCGGATCTTCACAACCCGCTCGATAGCGAAGGATTCGTGGTGGTAGCCTCCTGCCACTCATGCGATCTTCATGACGTCACACTTTGCGAGCGCGCCCATCCAACAGCCGTCGAACCGTCAGTTTTCGGACGCTTTCGAACGAGCCGGGCCTCGCCGTTTCAGGGGGACATCCATCACTGTGAACCGCAGATCCCGTCCGGCGCGGCTGTTCGTGCTGCCGCTCCTGGCATCCGCCCTCGCGCTCGCCGGCCCGCTTCCCGCGGCGTCCGCCGCGCCGGCCGCGCCCGCCGCCGACCCGGCCTTCCTGCCCGAACTCGTCGTCCCGGGGCAGCCGTTGCCCCAGCCGCGGACCGAGGAACTGCTCGGCGCGGGCGCCCAGGGCTTCCTGCACAGTACGCGCGACAACCGCTATGCCTGGACCAGGTACGACACCGGCGTCACCACGTACGTCAGCGAATTCTCCAGCGCGTACGACTTCAATACGGTCACCTGGCACGGCACGAGCAGCGACCTCATCATCAAGTCCGTTCCGAGGACGGACAGTCTGGACTGGGTCCTCCAGGACTCCGCCGCCGGCACCACTGCCACGGTGAACTCGCCGCGCACGGACTCCCCCGCAGGCGTGTACGGGGACGTCCTGCTCACTCAGACCCTCGTGCCGGAGTCCCCCGGAAGCTCGTCGCTGAAGATCAGCGGCCTGACCTTCCGGCGAGCGGACGCCTCGGGCGCCACCGTCTCCGTCCCGGTCACCGGCTGGCCCGACGCCGCGGGCGCCCCCGGGCGGATCCGCTTCCTCGGCGGTGATGCCAAGGAGGCCGCCTTCGGCTTCAACGACGCTGCAGGCCAGTTCCGCATCGCGCTCGCCGACACCCACACCGGCGCCCTGCGGGTCTCCCCGCCGGAGCATGCCACGGACCCGGCCGTCTCCTGGTGCCCGGGCGCGAGCGCGGTCGGCACCGACCGGATCGCGTGGATCGCGAACGACTGCAACGCCCACGTTCTCTCGCGCGCCGATCTCTCGGCCGCCGAGACGATGGTGCCCTTCGGCGCCACCAACAAGCCGGATGCTCTCGGCCTCACCGGCGACTGGCTGCTGAGCGTCGCTCACCCGGATGGCGGGACCAACTCCCCGACCCCGGGCCAGAAGGAGCTCAAGGCAAGCCTGCTCACCTCGGGCGGGGCCACGGTGACGCTGCTGTCGCACGCCTCGACAACCATGGTCCAGGCCCCGGACGGCAGCGTCGTGATCGAGGGCGGCGAGAACTCCTCCGACTGGCGGGTCCGCCGAGTCACCGGCGTCGGCGGTGCCCCGGCCTCGGTCGCCACCACCGGCTACCGGGTCGAGCCGGACGCCTACACCATCGTCACCGAGTCCCTGTCGGAGAACGTGCTCACCACCGCCGAGAGCGGTAGCACCGTCGATCAGGGCTTCGCTCAGCGCCAGGTCACCCTCGGCGCCGCGCCCGCCGTCGGGGCGCGCACCTCCATCGGCACCGACCTGTACCCGGACCCGTCCCAGCTCTGCATGGCGGGCTCCAACCGGTGCAACACCATGGTGGGGACCGGCGACGGCCGGATCATCCATCCCGGCACCCGCGGCACCGGCCTGATCGTTCGCCAGGGCCGGAACGCCAAGGCCGTCCCCCTGCCCCAGGGCCTGCCCGCGGCGGACCTCACGGAGGCCAGCGGCCGCTACGTCCTGGTCAACACGTCGACCTACCAGCACCCCGGCCAGGTCGTGCTCGACCTCGACGCGCCGACGCCCGGCACCCAGGTTGCCGCGACGAGCAGCTACGTGGCCACGGTCGACGCGGGAACGCTCTACTCTCCCGGTGCCAACCCGGGTGAGATCACCGCCCTCGACCTGGCGACCCAGCAGTCCCGGACCCTCCAGATCGGCAAGGCCTGCCAGGTCACCAACCTCAAGTCCTCCCGTGGCTGGCTGTACTGGAACTGCGGCACCCAGCGGCTCGCCGGCGTCCTCCGTCCGGCCACCGGCACCGCCATCGACGTGGCGTCGGGCGCCGCCGCCATGGGTGACGGGTTCCTGCTCTACACCGACACCAACAGCTACAGCCAGGTGGTGGACTTCCACACCGGCACCCCGGTCACGAGCAACATCAAGACCAACCTCCGCGGTGACGGTCTCTGGGGCCCGTGGAGCGTCGACCGCTTCGGCAGCGGCCTGGTGTACACCGACCAGCTCAGCAACATCCACCTGATCTCCGTCACCGCCCCCGCGCAGGGCACCACCTTCACCTCGGTGAGCCCGGACCGGCTGCTCGACACCCGCTCCGCCATCGGCCAGCCGACCACCGACAAGGTCCCCGGCCGTAGCACCGTCAGCCTCCAGGTCGCCGGACGCTCCGGCGTCCCGCTGGGCGCCAAGGCCGTCGTCCTCAACGTGACCGCGACCGAGACCGACGGCGGCGGACACCTCACCGCCTGGGCCGACGGCTCCCCGCAGCCCACCTCCAGCAACCTCAACTGGACCGCACCCGGCGTCACCACCCCCAACCTCGTCGTCGTCCCCCTCGGCCCCGACGGCAAGGTCAACCTCTTCAACGGCTCCTGGAGCCCCACCCACCTGATCGCCGACGTCTTCGGCTACTACACCGACAGCCTCTCCGGCTCGACGTACACCGCCGTCAGCCCGGACCGGCTGCTCGACACCCGCTCCGCCATCGGCCAGCCCACCACCGACAAGGTCCCCGGCCGTAGCACCGTCAGCCTCCAGGTCGCCGGACGCTCCGGCGTCCCGCAGGGCGCCAAGGCCGTCGTCCTCAACGTGACCGCGACCGAGACCGACGGCGGCGGACACCTCACCGCCTGGGCCGGCGGCTCCCCGCAGCCCACCTCCAGCAACCTCAACTGGACCACCAGCGGCGTCACCACCCCCAACCTCGTCGTCGTCCCCCTCGGACCCGACGGCACGGTCAACCTCTTCAACGGCTCCTGGAACACCACCCACCTCATCGCCGACGTCTTCGGCTACTACACCGGCGACACCAGCGGCTCCACCTTCTCCCCTGTCAGCCCGGACCGGCTGCTCGACACCCGCTCCGCCATCGGCCAGCCCACCAGCGACAAGGTCCCCGGCCGTAGCACCGTCAGCCTCCAGGTCGCCGGACGCTCCGGCGTCCCGCAGGGCGCCAAGGCCGTCGTCCTCAACGTGACCGCGACCGAGACCGACGGCGGCGGACACCTCACCGCCTGGGCCGGCGGCTCCCCGCAGCCCACCTCCAGCAACCTCAACTGGACCACCAGCGGCGTCACCACCCCCAACCTCGTCGTCGTCCCCCTCGGACCCGACGGCACGGTCAACCTCTTCAACGGCTCCTGGAACACCACCCACCTCATCGCCGACGTCTTCGGCTACTACGTCTGACCCCGGTAACCCGAGCACCAACGAACACTGGCCTGTGCCGCACCCCGTCAAGGGGGCGGCACAGGCCAGTGCCGTGAGATCAGCGCGTCAACGCACCGGCGCGTCAACGCGTCAGAACGCGATCCGGACCTTCAGCGCCGAGCGGTCGTCCATCGCCCGGTAGCCGTCCGGCACGCCGTCCAGGTCGACCGTGCGGTCGAACACGAGCCCGGGCTCGATGGCCCCGGAGAGCACGTCCGGCAGCAGCTCGGGGATGTACGCGCGGGCCGGCGCGACACCGCCGTTCAGCGAAACGTTTCGGCCGAACATCTGGCCGATGTCGACGCCCGCGCTGCCGCCGTGCGGCACGCCCACGTAGCCGACCGCGCCGCCGTCGCGGGCGATCGAGATCGCCGTCCGCATCGACTCCTCGGTGCCGACCGCCTCCAGCACGGCGTGCGCGCCCAGGCCGCCGGTCAGCTCCTTCACGGCCTCGACGGCGGCGTCACCGCGCTCGGCCACCACGTCGGTCGCCCCGAAGCGGCGGGCCAGCTCGGTCCGGGCGGGGTGGCGGCCCAGTGCGATGATCCGGCCCGCGCCCAGCCGGTGCGCCGCCAGCACGCCACACAGGCCCACCGCGCCGTCACCGACCACCGCGACCGTCGCCCCCGGACGCACCCGCGCCGAGACCGCCGCGTGGTGCCCGGTGGACATCACATCGGACAGCGCCAGCAGCCCCGGCAGTAGCTTCTCGTCGCCCGCCGCCTCCTTCGGCAGCTTCACCAGCGTCCCGTCCGCGAACGGCACCCGCACCGCCTCGCCCTGGCCGCCGTCCGAACCGACCTGCCCCCAGAACCCCCCGTGCGGGCAGGAGGTCTGCAGCCCCTCCCGACAGAACTCACAGACCCCGTCCGACCAGACGAAGGGCGCCACCACGAGATCGCCCTTGCCGAAGCCGCGGACCTCGGTGCCGACCTCCTCGACCACGCCCAGGAACTCGTGCCCGATCCGCTGCCCGGCCACCCGCTCCGCCACCCCGCGGTAGGCCCACAGGTCGCTGCCGCAGATGCAGGCGTTCAGCACCCGGACCACGACGTCCGTCGGGTGCTGGATCACCGGGTCCGGTACCTCCTCGATCCGGATGTCGTTGGGTCCGTGGATCACGGTGGCGCGCATGCGTTCTTCCTCACACAAGCCCGGCCCGCGGGCCGGAAACGATCTCGACCAGGTGTACGACACCCCCGCCGACCACTCTATTCCGGCTCCCCGGTCACAACATTCCGACCGGCGTCGACCACCGCGCCCCTTATCCTGTTGGACCATGCAACCGATCCAGCCCGAGACGTACGGCGCGCCGCGGACCGCCCCGGTCCCCGCCCAGCGCTCCGCCGCCCCCGCCGAGGGCTTCGCGGTCGTCGACGTCGAGACCACCGGTCTCGGCCGCTCCGACCGCGTCATCTCGGCGGGCGTCTACCAGCTGGACCCGGACGGTGAGGTCACCGACCACTGGTACACCCTGGTCAACCCCGAGCGGGACCCGGGCCCGGTGTGGATCCACGGCCTCACCGCCGAGCTGCTCTCCGGCGCCCCGACCTTCCCCGAGATCGCCGACGAGTTCGCCACCCGCCTGGAGAACCGGGTCCTGGTCGCCCACAACGCGCTCTTCGACTGGAACATGATCTCCCGCGAGTTCTCCCGGGCCGGCCGCCGCGCCCCGGTCGAGCAGCGGCTGTGCACCATGGTCCTCTCCCGCGACCTGCGCCTGCCCCTGCCCAACGGCAAGCTCTCCTCGCTCGCCGCCCACTTCGGCGTCCAGCAGCGCCACGCCCACAACGCCCTGGACGACGCCCGGGTGCTCGCCGAGGCCTTCCGCCCCAGCCTGCACCTGGCCCGCAGCTCCGGCCTCGCACTGCCGCTGCAGACCTGCGTCGCGGTCACCGACCTCGGCGAGGACGAGCCCGCCACCCCCGGTCGCGCCAACTGGACCGGCTCCCAGTACCGCCAGGCCAAGAAGCGCCCGCCCTGCCCGCACCCCAACCCGGGGCGCTGGGAGGACGGCAAGCCCCTGGTCCAGGGCATGCGGGTGGCCTTCACCGGCGACACCGCCACCGACCGCGAGGTGCTGGAGGACCGCACCGTCGAGGCCGGCCTGCACATCGCCACCTCGGTGAGCCGGCTCACCAGCCTGCTGGTCACCAACGAGCCGAGCAGCTGGAGCGGCAAGGCCCGCAAGGCCCGCGAGGTCGGCACCCCGGTGGTCAGCGAGGACGCCTACCTCCAGCTGCTGCGCGAGGTCGCCCCGCACCCCGGTGCGTGAGCCGGTTGTGAGGTCGGCGTACGGTTCCCATGTGTACCGTTTTCTGCTGACCCGGCAGTGGCTGATCACCATGCTGATCGCGCTGCTGCTGATCCCCGCGACGATCAAGCTGGGCTTCTGGCAGCTGCACCGCCACGAGGCGCGGGTGGCCCGGAACGAGCTGATCGGCAAGGCCCTCACCGCCTCGCCCGAGCCCTTCGACACCCTGTCGCCGACCCCCGGCGCCGCGGTGCCCACGGACCTCACCTGGCGCGCGGTGACGGCCACCGGGCAGTACGACCCGGCGCACGAGTTCGTGGTCCGCAAGCGGACCGACTCCAACGGGACCATCGGCTACTTCGTCGTCACCCCGCTGAAGCTCTCCGACGGCAAGGGCACCGTCCTGGTCAACCGCGGCTGGGTCGCCTCCGGCGACGGCGCCACCGAGTACCCGCCCGTCCCGGCCGCCCCCACCGGCGAGGTCACCCTCACCGGCCGCCTGCGCTCCGACGAGACCGCCGGCAGCAGCGGCGGTTTCGTCAAGGACCGGGCCGGCCTGCCCGCCCGCCAGTTCAACCTGATCAACACCGAGCAGCAGTCCAAGGAGACCGGCACCACCCTGCTCGGCGGCTACCTCGAACTCACCGGTACCACCCCGGCCCCGGCCGACCAGCCCGAGCTGATCCCCGAGCCCGACCACTCCGACATCGGCCCGCACATGGCCTACGCCATCCAGTGGTGGCTGTTCACCGCGATGATCCCGGTCGGCGTCTGGATCCTCATCCGCCGCGAGGCCAAGGACCGCGCCAAGCAGGCGGCCGAACCCGAGGTCCCCCTCGACGCCCTCCCGGCCTAGAGCACGTCCTCCAACTCCCGCAACAACCGCGCCTTCGCCCGCGCCCCCACCACCGACCGCACCGGCTGCCCACCCCGGAACACCATCAGCGTCGGCATCGACAGCACCCCGTACGCCGCCTGTGTACGGGGATTCCTGTCCACATCGACACTCACCACCCGCAGCCGGTGCGCCTCCTCCCGCGCGACGTCCGCCAGCACCGGCGCCATCATCCGGCACGGCGGGCACCAGTCCGCCGTGAAGTCCACCAGCACCGGCCCCTCCGCCGCCAGCACCTCCGAGGCGAACGTCTCGTCCGTCACCGCCGGCACACCCGCGATCTCCACCATCGCCTACTCCTTCGTCAGTTCACACCGTGGCGGCTGCCCGGAAACCGCGAGCTCGTCCCGCGCCCGCACCGCCCGCTCGAACTGCCCGGCCACCTGCTGCCGGACGTCCCGCAACCTCGCGATGCAGTCGTCCAACTCGGCCAGCTTCCGCCGGTACACCTCCAGCGAATCTGGACACGAGTCGCCCTCCGGGTGCCCCGCCCGCAGACACTCCACGAACGGCCGGGTCTCCTCCAACCCGAACCCGAAGTCCTGCAGCATCCGGATCTCCCGCAACAGCCGCAGATCCCCCTCGTCGTACGCCCGGTACCCGTTGCCCGCCCGCCGAGCCGGCAACAACCCCAACTGCTCGTAGTACCGCAACGCCCGCGTGGTCGTCCCCGCCCGCTCCGCCAACTCCCCGATCCGCACGCCGAACCACTCCTCCCGTACAGCCGCAACGACCGTAATCCTTGCCCCCGACGTCAACGCCAGCCGGCGCCCGACCACCACCCAAGAAAACAGCCCGCACCACCCCCACACCCGCACCACCCCACCCACCCCCACCACCCCTCACCCCTCCCCTCCCTCTGGCGAGAGGGACGCGCTGCGGGAGGGGGCGGCGCAGGGGGTGGCCCGGAGAGGGGCGTGACGGGTGATTTTCAGACTGCCACCGCACCCCACGCCCCACCCCACCGAA
>NZ_JBHVVI010000089.1:10426-37730 GCF_042883685.1 Kitasatospora sp. NPDC058190 | reverse complement strand
CCCCTCTGGCGAGAGGGACGCGCTGCGGGAGGGGGCGGCGCAGGGGGTGGCCCGGAGAGGGGCGTGACGGGTGATTTTCAGACTGCCACCGCCCCCAACGCCCCACCCCACCGAATGGGCAGTCTGAAAATCACCCAGCCCCCGGAGCGGCCACCCCCGGAGCCGCCCCCGGCCACCCACCCTCCCGAAAGCCCCCCACCACCACAGAAACCCCCACCCGACAACCGGGCAGGGGCCTCCGTCACTCCGTCAGCACACCACTCAGCGGTGATCCAGCGCCGGGTTGACCGTCACCTCGACCCGCTGGAACTCCTTCAGCTCCGTGTACCCCGTGGTGGCCATCGCCCGCCGCAGCGCACCGAACAGGTTCATGGTCCCGTCCGGCGTGTGCGAAGGACCGGTCAGGATCTCCTCGGTGGTGCCGACCGTACCGAGGTCCACCCGCTTGCCGCGCGGCAGCTCCTCGTGGACGGCCTCCATGCCCCAGTGGAACCCCTTGCCCGGGGCGTCGGTGGCACGGGCCAGCGCGGCACCGATCATCACCGCGTCGGCGCCGCAGGCGACCGCCTTCGGGATGTCGCCGCTGTAGCCGACGCCGCCGTCCGCGATCACGTGCACGTAGCGGCCGCCGGACTCGTCCATGTAGTCGCGGCGGGCGGCCGCCACGTCGGCGACGGCGGTGGCCATCGGCACCTGGATGCCGAGCACGTTGCGGGTGGTGTGGGCGGCGCCGCCGCCGAAGCCGACCAGCACGCCGGCCGCGCCGGTCCGCATCAGGTGCAGCGCGGCGGTGTAGGTGGCGCAGCCGCCGACGATCACCGGGACGTCCAGCTCGTAGATGAACTGCTTGAGGTTGAGCGGCTCGGCGGCGCTGGAGACGTGCTCGGCCGAGACGGTGGTGCCGCGGATGACGAAGACGTCGACGCCGGCGTCCACGACGGCCTTGGAGAACTCGGCGGTGCGCTGCGGCGAGAGCGCGGCGGCGGTGACCACGCCGGAGTCGCGGACCTCCTGGATCCGCTGCTTGATCAGCTCGGCGCGGATCGGCGCGGCGTAGATCTCCTGCAGGCGGCGGGTGGCGGCGGCCGCGTCGGTGATCGAGGCGATCTCGTCCAGCAGCGGCTGCGGGTCCTCGTAGCGGGTCCAGAGGCCTTCCAGGTTCAGCACGCCCAGACCGCCCAGGCGGCCGATCTTGATGGCCTGCTCGGGCGAGACCACGCTGTCCATCGGGGCGGCCAGGAACGGCAGCTCGAAGCGGTAGGCGTCGATCTGCCAGGCGATCGAGACCTCCTTCGGGTCACGCGTACGGCGGCTGGGGACGACGGCGATGTCGTCGAAGGCGTACGCCCGGCGGCCGCGCTTGCCTCGCCCGATCTCGATCTCAGTCACTTCGAGCCCTTCTGCTTTGTTGCTCATGCCCGCCGGGTCACCCCGGCCGCCCCCAGTATCCCGTACCGGAGCTGGTCCCGCCCCGACGGCCCGGCCGCCGGACACGGCGAGGGGCCCGCCGTCGCGGGTGCGACGGCGGGCCCCTCGGTGGTCCGGCCCTGGTCCCTCAGCCGTTCAGGCCGTCCAGGCCGTTCAGCGGGACGAGTAGTTCGGCGCCTCGACGGTCATCTGGATGTCGTGCGGGTGGCTCTCCTTGAGGCCCGCCGAGGTGATCCGGACGAAGCGGCCCTTGCTCTCCATCTCGGCGATGGTGGCGGCGCCGACGTAGCCCATGGTCTGGCGGAGGCCGCCGACCAGCTGGTGCAGCACGGCCGACAGCGGGCCGCGGTACTGCACCTGGCCCTCGATGCCCTCGGGGACGAGCTTGTCGTCCGAGGCCACCTCGGCCTGGAAGTAGCGGTCCTTGGAGTAGGAGCGGCCCTGACCGCGGGACTGCATGGCGCCCAGCGAGCCCATGCCGCGGTAGGACTTGAACTGCTTGCCGTTGATGAACAGCAGCTCGCCCGGGGACTCCTCGCAGCCGGCCAGCAGCGAGCCCAGCATCACGGTGTCGGCACCGGCGGCCAGCGCCTTGCCGATGTCGCCGGAGTACTGCAGGCCGCCGTCGCCGATGACCGGCACGCCGGCCGCCTGGCAGGCCTGGGCGGCCTCGTAGATGGCGGTGATCTGCGGGACGCCGATGCCGGCGACCACACGGGTGGTGCAGATGGAGCCGGGGCCGACGCCGACCTTGACACCGTCCACGCCGGCGTCGATCAGCGCCTGGGCGCCGTCCCGGGTGGCGACGTTGCCGCCGACCACGTCGACCTTGACGGCCGACTTGATCTTCGCGATCCAGGCCAGCGCGTTGTGGCTGTGGCCGTGCGAGGTGTCGACGACCAGGAAGTCCACGCCCGCCTCGACCAGGGCCTGGGCCCGGTCGAAGGCCTCGGCGCTGGCGCCGACCGCGGCACCGACCAGCAGACGGCCCTCGGCGTCCTTGGCGGCGTTCGGGTACTGCTCGGCCTTGACGAAGTCCTTGACGGTGATCAGGCCCTTGATCCGGCCCTCGTCGTCGACCAGCGGAAGCTTCTCGATCTTGTGGCGGCGCAGCAGCGCCATCGCGTCCACGCCGGAGATGCCGACCTTGCCGGTGATCAGCGGCATCGGGGTCATGATCTCGCGGACCTGGCGGCTGCGGTCCGACTCGAAGGCCATGTCACGGTTGGTGACGATGCCCAGCAGCTTGCCGGACTCGTCGGCGATCGGCACGCCGGAGATGCGGAACTTGGCGCACAGCGCGTCGGCCTCGGCCAGCGTGGTGTCCGGGCCGACCGTGATCGGGTCGGTGACCATGCCGGACTCGGAGCGCTTCACCAGGTCGACCTGGTTGGCCTGGTCCTCGACCGACAGGTTGCGGTGCAGCACGCCGACGCCGCCCTGGCGGGCCATCGCGATGGCCATCCGCGACTCGGTGACCTTGTCCATCGCCGCGGACAGCAGCGGGATGTTGACGCGGACGTTCCGGGAGACCCGCGAGGAGGTGTCGACCTGGTTCGGCAGCACCTCGGAGGCCCCGGGCAGCAGCAGGACGTCATCGAACGTGAGCCCGAGCATGGCGAACTTCTCGGGTACGCCTGCGGCGTTGTAAGACATTTGGGGGGTACCTTCCGTGGCCGGCCTTATCCGCTCACGCCCTGAGGGAGGGGGCGCGTTCATCGCTCACTCGCGCAGACCGCCGAAAGCCGGGTGGATTCGGAGGAACCTCCAAGGGAACCCCGTGCGCACCCGCGAAACTTTGGCAACCTGCCCAGGCGCCGATACCCCATGGTACTGGCACCGCGAATGTGCCTCGTGTGCCCTTGACAACAACCCCGCACCGTGGCTCATTCCGCCCGGTCGACGTGGGGCGTGCCCGACGACTGACGTGGGGCGTGCCCGGCGACTCCCGCCGGGTGTCCGACGCGAATCGCCGGACGCGCCCTAGGACGATTCCTCGGCGAGCGCCCGCAGCCGGCTGAGCGCCCGGTGCTGGGCCACCCGGACGGCGCCCGGCGACATCCCGAGCACCTCGCCGGTCTCCTCCGCCGACAGCCCGGCGGCCACCCGCAACAGCACCAGCTCGCGCTGACGGGCCGGCAGGTTGGAGAGCAGTTCCTTGGCCCAGGCCGCGTCGCTGCTGAGCAGCGCCTGCTCCTCCGGGCCGAGCGCCTCGTCCGGCACCTCCGGCAGGTCGTCCTGCGGCACGACCGTCGAACCGGGCCCGCGCATCGCGGCCCGCTGCAGATCGGCGATCTTGTGCGCGGCGATCCCGTAGACGAAGGCCTCGAACGGCCGCCCCTGGTCCTTGTACCTGGGCAGCGCGCACAGCACCGCGACGCAGACCTCCTGGGCCACGTCGTCCACGTGGTGCCGGGCCCCGCCGGGCAGCCGGACCAGCTTGGCGCGGCAGTAGCGCAGCGCGAGGGGGTGGACGTAGGCGAGCAGGGCGTCGATGGCCGGGCCCTCGCCGCGGACGGCGGCCGCGACCAGTTCGCCCACCAGGGGCGAGCCGCCCGTACCGAGCACCGGCGGGCGGCCCGGTCCGGCCCCGGTACCGGGGCCGCCGGAGTCGGCGTACGACGGATCGTGCCCCGGGCCGGAGGGCTGGGCCTCACCCGGGTCCACCTGGCCGGCCGCACCGGCGACGTCGTCGCGCATCGGTCCATGGTGCCTGGTCGATCGGGAAAACGCGGCACCGCGTCCGGAGTTGTGCACCGGAACGTTATGCGCTGCGGCACCGCGCGGTGTGCCGTGCATCACCGGCCCCTCCTGCACCGTGCCGCCTCCCGCCCCGCCGCCGTGGGTGGTCCTGTCCGTCGCGCCGTCCGCCGAGTGTCCTGCGGCTGCGTGGTTCGCCGCAGTGCCTGTCCGCTGGTCCCCGAGGTGCTCCACTCCTCCATGGTGCAACCTCGGGACCGTAACGTCACACGCCCGTGCGACACCCGCCCCGGGAATCGACGGCGGCGCGCCTGGGCCGGCGGCGCCGGCGGTGGTCAGCGGACCAGGCCCCAGCGGAAACCCAGCGCCACCGCGTGCGCGCGGTCGGAGGCCCCGAGCTTCTTGAACAGCCGTCGGGCATGGGTCTTCACGGTGTCCTCGGACAGGAACAGCTCACGGCCGATCTCGGCGTTGCTGCGGCCGTGGCTCATGCCCTCCAGCACCTGGATCTCACGCGCCGTCAAGGTCGGCGCCGCCCCCATGTCGGGGCTGCGCAGCCGGCGCGGGGCGAGCCGCCAGGTCGGGTCGGCGAGGGCCTGGGTGACGGTGGCCCGCAGTTCGGCGCGAGAAGCGTCCTTGTGCAGGTACCCGCGGGCACCCGCGGCCACCGCGAGGGCGACCCCGTCGAGGTCCTCCGCGACGGTGAGCATGATGATCCGGGCGCCCGGGTCGGCGGACAGCAGCCGCCGGACCGTCTCGACCCCGCCCAGGCCGGGCATCCGGACGTCCATCAGGACGAGATCGGAGCGGTCGGCCACCCAGCGGCGGAGGACCTCCTCCCCGTTCGTCGCGGTGGTGACCCGGTCCACGCCGGGTACGGTCGCGACGGCGCGGCGAAGCGCCTCGCGGGCGAGCGGGGAATCGTCGCAAACGAGAACGGAAGTCATGACCGTCGTCCTCCGCAGCTGATCCGCGTCACGTTGAGCCTCCTGGCTGGTACGAACCTCTCCGACACGGCCGATCGGCGACGGACTTCGTCCTGATCGCCCCGACTTGCCCGCGATCGTTCCCGACGTCCGGCGCCCGCTAACCGCCTCCGCACTTCCAACGACCGTCACTCGAATGAGTTACGGCCTTCGGGCCATCTCCACCACTGTACGTGGCCAACCCGTTACCGATCAGCCGCATCGCGGTGCACACGCCGCACTTTTGCGCAGCTCGCGCGCGGTCGGCGTACGACCCGCACACCGGTGCGGTGTGTCATGCGCCCGTCGGCCACCCGATTGCCGCACCCACGCCCTTCGAAACCTATTGCCCACTTTGCCCGCTTTTATAGCTTTCTCATGGTCATTGACTGTTGTGCCCGTGTGTGGGTGACTTGTCCATGGAGTTGCCTTAAGTCATATTTCCAGGTGTCCATACCAACGCGGGTCGCCCCGCCGGGCACCGCTCGGCCGCAGCCCGCCGAGCACGCCCGACCGACGGCCGATCGCATCCGAAGGGAATGAGCCATGGCAGATTTCTCCCGCCTCCCCGGGCCCAACGCGGACCTCTGGGACTGGCAGCTCTCGGCAGCCTGCCGCGGTGTGGACAGCTCGCTCTTCTTCCACCCCGAGGGCGAGCGCGGGGCGGCGCGCAGTTCGCGCGAGGCCAGCGCCAAGGAGGTCTGCATGCGCTGTCCGGTGATCGCCGAGTGCGCCGCGCACGCCCTGGCGGTCCGCGAACCGTACGGCGTCTGGGGCGGGATGACGGAGGACGAACGCGAGGAGATGCTGGGCCGCTCGCGGCACCGCCTGGTGGAGGTCCCGCTGACCCCGCCGGCGGTCGCGCGGCACTAGACCCGCCTCCATGGTGCGCCGTGAAGAAACGTTTCTTCGCGGCGACTTGGGCTGCTCACAGTCGGTACCCGCTCAGTGGTACCCCGGCCACCGAGCCGTCAGCGATCGGCGGCCGCACCCGCCAGCCGCTCCAGCATCAACGCGACGGCCGGCACCTCGGCCAGGTCCGGCAGGGTCAGCGCCACCACCTGACGCACCGCCGGCACCCCGGTGGCCGTCCGCACCGGCACCGTCGAGACGCCGTCAGGACGCACCGACTGCAACGCCAGCCGGGGCAGCACCGCCACTCCCAGACCGGCCGCCACCAGGCCGACCACCGCCGGGTAGTCGTCGGTCGCGAAGTCGATCCGGGGCTCGAAGCCCGCGCCGGCGCACAGCTCCACCAGGTGCCCCCGACACTGCGGGCAGCCGGCGATCCACTGCTCCCCCGCCAACTCGGCCAGCCCCACCGGCCCGCCACGCCCGGCCAGCGGGTGGGCGGCGGGCAGCAGGCCCACCAGCGGGTCGTCCAGCAGGGGGGTGACCACCAGGTCGGACCAGTCGGTACCGGCCGACAGCTGCTGCGCCTCCAGGTTGGCCTCGGCCCGCGCCTCGCGCGGGGTGCCGTGCGCGGCGGACGGCAGCGCGGCGGCGCCGTCGGACTGCGGGTAGCGGAAGGCCAGGGCGATCTCGCACTCGCCGCCGCGCAGCATCGCCAGCGACTCCGGCGGCTCCGCCTCGACCAGCGACACGCGCACCCCCGGATGGCTGTCCCGCAGCCGGGCGACCGCGGGCGGCACCAGGGTGGAACTCGCGGTCGGGAAGGAGACCAGCCGCACCCGCCCGGCCCGCAGCCCGGCGATCGCGGCCACCTCCTCCTCGGCGGCGGAGAGCCCGGCCAGGATTCCGGTGGCATGCTTGAGCAGGACCCGCCCGGCCTCGCTGAGCTGCATCCCGCGGCCCGAGCGGACCACCAGCGGGGTGTCGACCGACTTCTCCAGGGCCTTCATCTGCTGGCTGATGGCAGGCTGCGTACACCCCAGCTCACGGGCGGCGGCGGAGAAGGAGCCGGTGCGGGCGACGGCACGCAGGACGCGCAGATGGCGGGCCTCGATCATGCCTCAGTTATAAGGCAATCTTTGAATTCTGCAAAATTCTACTGATAGTTGAAGCCTGGAGCACCCGCCCGAGCGGGCGAGTCCCCCGCCCCGAGCCGAAGGGGCGCGCCGGTGCCGAAAGCGAGGAGCGACAAGCGAGGCACGAGCGCCGGAACGACGACCGTCGGCACCGGGTCCGAGCGCCCCGGAGGCGAGCGGGCGACCAGCACAGAGCCGCATCACAGCCGGAGGCCCGGCCCGCCTCCCCGAGGGAGCGGACCGGGCCTCCGGTCAGGCGTCGGAGCCTCAGTGCGAGTGGCCGTGGCCGTGCGAGTGGCCGTGACCGTTCTCGGCCTCCTCCTCCTTCTTCTCCACCACGAGGGTCTCGGTGGTGAGGAGCAGGGAGGCGATCGAGGCGGCGTTCTCCAGCGCGGAGCGGGTGACCTTGACCGGGTCGATGACGCCGGCCTTCACCAGGTCGCCGTACTCGCCGGTGGCGGCGTTGTAGCCCTGGCCGATCTCCAGCTCGGAGACCTTGGAGGTGATGACGTAGCCCTCCAGGCCGGCGTTCTGGGCGATCCAGCGCAGCGGCTCGTGCAGCGCCTTGCGGACCACGGCGACACCGGTGGCCTCGTCGCCCGACAGGCCCAGGCCGTCGTTCAGCACCTTGGCGGCGTGGACCAGGGAGGCGCCACCACCGGCGACGATGCCCTCCTCGACCGCGGCGCGGGTCGCCGAGATGGCGTCCTCCAGGCGGTGCTTGCGCTCCTTCAGCTCCACCTCGGTGGCGGCGCCGACCTTGATGACGCAGACGCCGCCGGCCAGCTTGGCCAGGCGCTCCTGCAGCTTCTCGCGGTCCCAGTCGGAGTCGGTCGCGGCGATCTCGCCCTTGATCTGGGCGACGCGGCCGGCCACGGCCTCGGCGTCACCGGCACCGTCGACGACCGTGGTCTCGTCCTTGGTGATGGTCACGCGGCGGGCGGTGCCCAGCACGTCCAGGCCGACCTGGTCGAGCTTGAGGCCGACCTCCTCGGAGATGACCTGGCCACCGGTCAGGACGGCCAGGTCGCCGAGGATCGCCTTGCGGCGGTCGCCGAAGCCCGGGGCCTTCACGGCGACGGCGTTGAAGGTGCCACGGATCTTGTTCACGACCAGGGTCGACAGCGCCTCGCCGTCGACGTCCTCGGCGATGATCAGCAGCGGCTTGGAGGCACCGCCCTGCAGGATCTTCTCCAGCAGCGGCAGCAGCTCCTGGATGGAGGAGATCTTGCCCTGGTTGATCAGGATGTACGGGTCCTCCAGGACCGCCTCCTGCCGCTCCGCGTCGGTGACGAAGTACGGCGACAGGTAGCCCTTGTCGAACTGCATGCCCTCGGTGAAGTCCAGCTCCACGCCGAAGGTGTTCGACTCCTCGACGGTGATGACACCGTCCTTGCCGACCTTGTCGATCGCCTCGGCGATCAGCTCGCCGACCTGGGTGTCCTGGGCGGAGAGGGACGCGACGGCGGCGACGTCGTCCTTGCCCTCGATCTCGCGGGCCACCGACAGCAGGTGCTCGGAGACGGCGGCGACGGCCTTGTCGATGCCCTTCTTCAGGGCGGCCGGGCCGGCACCGGCGGCGACGTTGCGCAGACCCTCGTTGACCAGGGCCTGGGCCAGCACGGTGGCGGTGGTGGTGCCGTCACCCGCGACGTCGTTGGTCTTGGTGGCGACCTCCTTGACGAGCTGCGCGCCAAGGTTCTCGTACGGGTCGTCCAGCTCGACCTCACGGGCGATGGTGACACCGTCGTTGGTGATGGTCGGGGCGCCGAACTTCTTGTCGATGACGACGTTGCGGCCCTTGGGGCCGATGGTCACCTTGACGGTGTCGGCCAGCTTGTTGACACCGCGCTCCAGCGAGCGGCGGGCGTCCTCGTCGAACTGCAGGATCTTCGCCATGTTCCCTATTCCCTCGGGGCTGCGGCCGGCCCAGCGGCCGCCGAACTACGTGAACCAACAACCACGCCCCGGGCCCCTGTCACTTGGGACACGGATCCGGGGCGGGTCGGGACGTCTTACTTCTCGATGATCGCGAGAACGTCGCGGGCGGAGAGCACCAGGTACTCCTCGCCCTGGTACTTCACCTCGGTGCCGCCGTACTTCGAGTACAGGACGATGTCACCGACGGCGACGTCGAGCGGCAGACGCTGGCCGTCCTCAAAGCGGCCCGGGCCGACGGCCAGGACGACGCCCTCCTGGGGCTTCTCCTTGGCGGTGTCCGGGATAACCAGGCCGGAGGCCGTGGTGGTCTCGGCGTCGAGCGGCTGGACCACGATGCGGTCCTCAAGCGGCTTGATGGCAACCTTGCTGCTGGTGGTCACGTCCGAGCTCCCCTTCGGAGATTACGGGGTTTTCTAACGGGTAGGGGCGAACCTGCGAGCCTGCCGTCGCGGGGGTCAGACACGCGTCTTCGCGTTAGCACTCCCCCAGTGGGGAGTGCCAAGGACGACCATAGGCCGCGGTTAGCACTCAGTCAACCAGAGTGCCAACGGCGCGCCCTGAAGTCCCGTGCCACGGATGAGTAGCCGTACTCATGTGCGGCGCCGGGCCGGGCGGCCAGACTCCTGCCATGACCGACACCCCGGTACGCATCGGCCCGACCCGGCCCAAGGACGCGGCTCTCGCCCTGCTGGCACTGCCCCTGCTGGGAGGCGTGCTCCCCTTCGTCGTCTTCTTCTTCATCGCCTGCCTCGGCAGCGGTCCCGGCGCCGGGGACGACGGGGACGGGCGCGGGTGGGCCTTCCTGGGCGTCGGGATGATGGCCGGTCCGGTGGCCGCCCTCGTGGCGGCCGTCCTGGTGGCCGTGCGCAGCCGGCGCTCCGGCTACCAGTTCCTCCCGGTCGCCGCGGCGCTCTCGCCGTTCCTGCTGCCCGTGGTCCTCTCCTCGGGCGTCCTGTGGCGGTGAACCGACCGCCGACCCGCCCGCGCACGCACTGAGCGGCGAGCCTGCTGCTCTCCCTTCACGCCGTACGTCGCGGTGGCGGCTCCGCTCCTCGGGCCGCTGGGCATCCGGCCGGCCGGCCGTCTCCGCGTCCTCCGACCGGTCAGAATGGCCCCGTGGACACCGAGAACCTCCAGCCCCTGCTGACCCCCGAGGGTCAGGCCCTGCTCGCCGAGTTGCGCGAGTTCACGCCCGAGGAGGAGTTGGCGCTCGCCACCCGGCTGCGGCGGGAGCATCCGGCGGAGCTGGTGTCGGCGGCGTTCGGGCAGGCGCGGTTGCGGCAGCGGGCGCGGGCGAAGTTCGGGGCGGACGCGGACCTGATGTACTTCACGCCCAACGGGGTCGAGCAGTCCACCCGACGCAGTGTGGCCGAGTGGCGGGCGCGCCGGTTCGCCGGGCTGGGGGTACGGCGGCTCGCCGACCTGTGCTGCGGCATCGGCGGGGACGTGCTGGCGCTGGCCCGGGCCGGGATCGAGGTGCTGGCCGTCGACAAGGACCCGGCGGCCTGCGCCGCGACCGCGGCCAACGCCGCCGCGCTGGGGCTCTCCGAGCTGGTCGAGGTGCGCTGCGCGGACGTCGCCGAGGTGGACGTCACCGGCTACGACGCGGTGTTCACCGACCCGGCCCGCCGCACCTCGCGCGGCCGGGTGTTCGACCCCGAGGCGTACGCCCCGCCGCTGTCCTGGGCGATCGAGGCCGGACGGCGGACCCCGATCGGCGCGCTGAAGGTGGCGCCGGGCATCCCGCACGAGGCCGTCCCGGCGGACGCCGAGGCGGAGTGGGTCTCCGACCACGGGGACGTCAAGGAGGCGGTGCTCTGGTTCGGCACCGAGTCCGCCCGCCCGCACCGCGCCACCCTGCTGCCGCAGGGCGCCAGCCTGACCGGCGGCGACCTGCCCGACCCGCCGGCCGGCCCGGTCGGACGGTACCTGTACGAGCCGGACGGCGCGGTGATCCGGGCGCACCTGGTGGCCGAGGTGGCCGAGCAGGTCCGCGGCCGGCTGATCGACCCGAAGATCGCCTACCTGACCTCGGACGAGCTGGTCGCCACCCCGTACGCGCACGCCTTCGAGCTCACCGACGTGCTGCCGTTCCACATCAAGAAGCTGAAGGCACTGCTGCGCGAGCGTCAGGTCGGCACGGTGGTGATCAAGAAGCGCGGGATGGCGATCACCCCGGAGGAGTTGCGCCGTCAGCTCAAGCCCTCCGGGCCGAACACCGTCACGGTGATCCTCAGCCGTACCGACCACGGCCCGCTGATGATGCTGGGCCGACCCGTCCAGGCGCCCTGAGGGCGGTCCTAGGAGGCGGGCGGCTGGATGTAGTCGTCCAGCCGGGCCACCGAGAAGCCCTGTTCCTGGATCCGGGCCAGCAGCTCGCCGAACATCTGGGTCATCGTGGCGCCCTTGAGCTCCTTGGGGCCGCGGAAGTGCGCCAGGATGATGTCGCCGGGCTTCAGCTTCTTGTCGGCGGCCTGGTACTGCATGTCGTGGATCTGCATCGACTCGCGCCAGAGCACGATCGCGCGCGGACCGCACTGCTGCACCGAGGTGTTGAGCATCGGGGTGTTGGCGCCGTCTCCGAACGGCGGGCGGAACAGCAGCGGGGCGGTGCCGTACTGCTGGGTGAGCGCGGCCTGGTCGTCGCAGATCTCGGACTTCTGCTTGTCCGCCGAGAGCTTGCTCATCACCGGGTGGGTGACGGTGTGGTTCTGGATGTGGTTGCCGAGCGCCTGGAGCGGCTTGAAGTAGCCGTAGTCGTTCTTGACGATGTCCTTGGTCAGGAACATCGTGATCGGCACCTTGAGGTCGGTCAGCATCTCGACGAACTTCGGATCCTTCTCCGCGCCGTCGTCGAGGGTGATGAAGACGACCTTGTCGCTCGTCTTCACATCGCTGAACACCGGTACGGCGCCGGTGCGTTCGAGCTTGATCGGCTTGTCCGTGGGCGGCGCGGGGGCCGGGGCGAGCGGCTTGAGGTTCCACTTCGCCCAGGCCGCGGCGTCGCCCTCGGCCGGGGCCGCGCCCGAGGTGGTGGCCGCGGCCGCCGGTGCGGCACCGCCGGACGGCTGAGGCGCGGCCGAGGCGTTCTTCGTCGCGGCCGGGGCGGCGCTGCCGCCGCCCCCGTTGTCGCCGCACGCGGTGGCGAAGGCCAGCAGGGCCAGCGCCCCCGCCGCGTACGTCCTGGTCCTGCTTCGCCCGTCCCTGTTCACCGCACCGCGCTCCCGGTCCCGTCCAGCTTTCTCACAGCTATGCACGGTAGCGGCCGGGGTGGCGGTTCCCGACCACGGTCTACTCGACGTGGTCGCTGGTGAAGGACCAGCGGTGCACCGGGCGGCCGAGCAGCTCGGCCGGCGGGTCGGCGACCGGGGCCGGCTCGCCGCTCCACCAGGTGATCAGCAGCACCCGCTCGCCCGGGGCGGAGAGCAGTTCGAGGCGCTCCAGCCCGGCCGCGCCGCGGACCGCAGGCAGTACGAACTCCCGCACCCAGGTGGCGAGTTCCACCCCGCGGCCGTCCGCCGCCCGGGCCTCCCACATCGCGGCGACGGTCACGCGGCCCCCCCGCCGAGGGCGTCGTAGGCCTGGCCGTGGACGTCCCCGTGCCCGATGTCCGCCGTGGGCACGTGGACGTCGGTCACCGGCAGCGAGGAGTCGGCGGACAGGTCGAGGGCGGAAGGCGTGCGGCCCCGCCACACCATCTCGGAGCCCAGCGCCGCCACCATCGCGCCGTTGTCGGTGCACAGGCCCGGCCGCGGCACCCGCAGCCGGATCCCGGCGCGGTCGCAGCGCTGCTGGGCCATCTCGCGCAGCCGGGAGTTGGCCGCGACGCCGCCGCCGATCATCAGGTGGTCGACGCCGTTGTCCTTGCACGCCTTGACGGCCTTGCGGGTGAGCACGTCGGTGACCGCCTCCTGGAAGGAGGCCGCGACGTCGGCGATCGGCACCTCCTCGCCGGCCCGGCGCTTGGCCTCCACCCAGCGGGCGACGGCGGTCTTCAGGCCGGAGAAGGAGAAGTCGTACTCGGGGTCGTTCCTGCCGCTCAGGCCGCGCGGGAAGTTGATCGCCTTGCGGTCGCCCTCGCGGGCCGTCCGGTCGACGATCGGCCCGCCCGGGAAGCCCAGGCCGAGCACCCGGGCGACCTTGTCGAAGGCCTCGCCGGCCGCGTCGTCGATGGTCGCGCCGAGCGGGCGGACGTCCGTGGTGATGTCCTCGCTGAGCAGCAGCGAGGAGTGCCCACCGGAGACCAGCAGGGCCATCGTCGGCGAGGGCAGCCGGCCGTGCTCCAGCTGGTCGACGCAGATGTGCGAGGCGAGGTGGTTGACCCCGTACAGCGGCTTGTCCAGCGCCCAGGCGTACGCCTTGGCGGCGCTGACGCCGACCAGCAGCGCGCCGGCCAGGCCGGGGCCGGCGGTGACGGCGATGCCGTCCAGGTCGCTCGCCTTGATCCCGGCGGTGTCCAGGGCGCGCTGGATGGTCGGGACCATCGCCTCCAGGTGGGCGCGGCTGGCGATCTCCGGGACGACGCCGCCGAAGCGGGCGTGGTCGTTGACGCTGGAGGCGACCGCGTCGGCCAGCAGCGTGGTGCCGCGCACGATGCCGACGCCGGTCTCGTCGCAGGAGGTCTCGATGCCGAGGACGAGCGGTTCGTCAGCCATGGCGGGTGTCCTCAATGTCCTTCGGGTCAGTGCTGTCAGTGCTCGGGTGGTCGAGGCGCATCACCAGCGCGTCGACGTTGGCGGGCTGGTAGTAGCCGCGCCGGATGCCCACCGGTTCGAAGCCGTGGCGCTCGTACAGCCGCTGGGCGCGCGGGTTGTCCACCCGTACCTCCAGCAGCAGTTCGGCGCAGCCGCGCCGGGCGGCCTCGCCGATCAGGTCGGTGAGCAGCGCCGCGCCGAGGCCGGCGCCCTGGTGGCGCTCGTCGACGGCGATGGTCTGGACGTCGCCCTCGCCGGCGACGGCCATCAGCCCGGCGTAGCCGACGATGGCACCGTCCCCGGTGGTGGCGACGGTGTAGTGGCGGGTGCCGCCGGGGTGGGCCTCGGCGAGTTCGGACCAGTACATCCCGTGGGACCAGGCGTCCTCGGGGAAGAGCTTGAGCTCCAGCTCCATCACCGGCTCGATGTCCCACCAGCGCATCGGGCGCAGGGTGGTGCCGTGGTTCACGCCGGGAGCACCGCCTTGTAGCCGGCGGGGACCTGGGCGTCCGGGCGGCGCAGGTACAGCGGGAGGTTCGGCAGCAGCTCGCGGCCGGCGGCCAGCTCGGCGGCGGCGAAACCGGCCAGGGAGCCGGCCGAGACGTGCTCGGGGCCGTGGGCGCCCGGGAAGGCCTCGGGGTAGAGCAGCGCGCCGGCGCCCACCGAGCGGGCCTCGGGCGTCAGCTCGGCCGGGCGGTCCACGCCGGGACCCTCGGTGCGGCGGCCCTCGGCGTCGTAGGAGGCCCAGTAGACCTCCTTGCGGCGCGCGTCGGTGGCCACCGTGAACGGCTGCCCGGCCAGGCCCTCGGCGCGGGCCTGGAAGGCGATCGCGTCCAGGGTGCAGACGCCGTGCACCGGCAGCCCGAGGGCGTGGCCGAGCGCGGCGGCGGTCACCAGGCCGACCCGCAGCCCGGTGTACGGGCCGGGGCCGACGCCGACCGCGATGCCGGTGAGCCGGTGCTTGTCCACCCCGGCCGCCCGCAGGACCTGGTCGATCGCGGGCAGCAGCAGTTCGCCGTGCCGTCGGGCGTCGACCTGGTGGGTCTCGGCGAGGACGGCCGTGCCGTCGTGGACGGCGGCGGTGACGGCGGGGGTAGCGGTGTCGAACGCGAGCAGCAGCACGGGGTCAAGGTTAGACCGACGTTGGACCGGCCGACTGATCGAGCTGGTGTCCCCGTTCGGAACACACGTGCCGGGCGCTGCCGACCGACCGAGGGGACCTGGCACGATTAGGGCGGTACGTACAGAGGACGGCGGCGGGAGCGGCACGTGGCGAAGATGGGTCCTGGAGTGGTGGTCACGGGGTTGACCCTGGGGGCCCTGGCGGTGGTGAGCCTGCTGGCCTTCCAGGCGAGCGGCGCGCAGGACCGCGCGGGCGGAGCCCATCCCACCACCACCGCCGCGGCGTCCACCGGCCCGGTCGCCTCGGCGACGCCGAGCGCCTCGGCCACCCCGACCGTCCCGGCGCTGCCGACCAGCTCGGGCAGCGGTACGCGGGTGGTCTACTCGGTGAGCAGCCACTACGTCTGGCTGATCGACCCGAAGAAGAACCCGCAGGTCGCGGCCACCTTCCAGGTCTCCCCGGGCACGGTGGAGCCGACCCCGGGCAGCTACTCGGTGTACAGCCGCACCCCGGTCGGCGCCGGGACGGACGGCCGGCAGATCGAGCACGTGGTGCGCTTCGCGCAGCAGAACGGCGTGGTGTTCGGCTTCAGCTCGGCGATGGACGGCTCGACGCCGACCGCCGACCCCAAGACCAAGACCGGCGGCATCCGCAGCGGCCGCGCCGACGGGCAGCTGCTCTGGGACTTCGCGCCCAACGGCACCAAGGTGGTCGTGGTCGCCTGAGCCACGTTCTACGCGGCCCGGGGTGTCTCCGCCTCGGGCTCCTCGGCCTGCTCCGGCCGCGGTTCGGGCGGGGTGGACACCGCCTCGGCGGCCGCGCAGGCGGCCAGCAGCGCCCGCATCGGCGCTCCCGGAGCGCGGCGGGCGGACTCTCCGGCCCCGGTGTCGCGCGCGGCGCGCTCCGGGGCGGGGGTGGTGCTCGACATGGCGCCTCCCTAGTTAGGCAGACCTAACCGCAGCACCCATCCCACCACGCCCGGCACCCCGCCCGCAACACCATGCCGACAGGCTGTCGGTAAAACGGGGAGCGCCTACCCGAGCTCCGCCAGCTCCACGCCCGACCAGCGGGCTCCGATGCCGGTCAGCACCACCCGGCGCGGGTCGTGGTCCTCCCCGGCGGTGTCGCCGATCGCCCGTTCGATCCGCACCTCCAGCCGGTCCTCGGACAGCCGCTCGACCTTGCCCTCGCCCCACTCGACCACGATCACCGACTCCGGCAGCGAGACGTCCAGGTCGAGGTCCTCCATCTCGTCCAGGTTCCCGCCCAGCCGGTACGCGTCCACGTGCACCAGGGCCGGGCCACCGACCAGCGAGGGGTGCACCCGGGCGATCACGAAGGTCGGCGAGGTCACCGCGCCGCGGACCTGCAGCCCCTCCCCCAGGCCCCGGGTCAGCGTGGTCTTCCCCGCCCCCAGTTCGCCGGAGAGCAGCACCAGGTCACCCGGCCGCAGCAGCGCGGCCAACTCCCGGCCGAGCCGGCCCATCCGCTCCGGAGTGGGGATGGTGAGAGTGGCGTGCGAGCCCATGCGCGTGTCTTGCCCTTCGGTCCGTAGCGGCGCGCCGACCACCGGCCGCCACCGCTACCGTGCCACACCGCCGCACCCCGATGTGGCGGGCGGGGGGTCGGGCGGGAGTCAGGCGGGGTCGACGACCGGGTTCGGCTCCGGCTCCCGGGACCGCTCGCTGGCGAGCTCCAGGACGGCCTCCGGCAGCGGCGCGGCGCCGGCGAAGTCGGCGGCACGGCGCAGCAGCCGCGCCAGCTCGTGGTCGACCAGCTCGGGGCGCTCCAGCAGGACCAGGTGCCCGGCGCCCTCGACCAGCACCAGCTCGGCACCGGGCAGCCGCTCGGCCATCTCCTCGCTGTGCGAAGCGGGCGTCAGCAGGTCCTTCGTCCCGGCCAGCACCAGCGCGGGCAGACCGCGCAGGGCGTCCAGCGCCGCGTACTTCTCGTGCGCGTCGAACGCCGGGTAGAACTCGGCGACCACGTCGATCGGGGTGGCATCCAGCAGCTGCTCGGCGAAGCGCACCACACCGGGGTCGACGTCCCGGCCACCGAAGGAGAACTTCCGGTAGAAGACGGCGGCCACGTCCGAGCCGACCCGCCTGGTCGCCTCCACCAGGTCCACCTGACGGCCCAGCAGCCGCATCACCCCGGGCGCGACCTTCTTGAACAGTTTCGCCCCGACCCTCGGCAACCCGAGGCTCACCTCGTCCCAGTCCCCCGCCAGAGTGCCGACCAGCGCGACCCCGGCGACGCGCTCCCGGAACAGCTCCGGGTGCTGCTCGGCCAGCGCCATCACCGTCATGCCGCCCATCGAATGGCCCACCAGCACCAGCGGCCCGGTCGGCGCGACGGCGTCCAGCACCGCCTTGAGGTCACCGCCCAGCTGGTCGATGCTCGCCGGATCACCGGCCAGGTACGAGCGGGAGCGCTCGGAGCGGCCGTGGCTCCGCTGGTCCCAGAAGACCAGCCGCATGCCCTCGCGCAGCGCGGCACGCTGGAAGTGCCAGCTGTCCTGGTTGAGGCAGTAGCCGTGGCAGAACACCACGGTCAACGGCTCGGCGGTGTAAATCGCCCGCTCGCCTCCGGGGCGCTCGGACCCGGTGCCGACGGTCGGCGCTCCGATGCCCTCGTTCCTCGGGCCTCCTCGCTCCTCCCTTTCGGCACCGGCGCGCCCCTTCGGCTCGGGGCGGTGGCCGTCCAGCTCGGGGCGGTGGCCGTCCAGCTCGGGGCGCAGGCCCTCCAGCTCCACGTACAGCTCCGTGCCGTCCGGCGCGGCCACCGTCAGCGGGCGCCCGCGCAGCGAGCCGTACGGGGCGGTCGCGTCCAGCTCGGCCCGGGCCCGGCGGCGCATCGCCCGGCCGACCGTCAGCCGCTCGATCGCGACGCCCGCGGCCGCGCCGGCCGCCAGCACGCCGACGGAGATCCCGATCACACCGGCCCGGCTCACCCCGGACGCCGCGCCGGCCGCCTTGGCCACCGCCGCGACCGGGTTGCTCTCGGCCGGCGTGCCGGTCATGCCGGCAGGCCCTCGCGGTGGCTGCCGCCCAGGTAGCGGCGGGGCACCCGGGCGCCGATCCGGGTGATGACCTCGTACGAGATCGAGCCGCAGGCGCGGGCCCAGTCCTCGGCGGTCGGCTCACCGCGCTCGCCGTTGCCGAACAGCAGCACCTCGTCGCCGATCCCGGGGGTGTCGCCGCCCAGGTCCACCACGAACTGGTCCATCGCGACCCGGCCGGCCACCGTGCGCCACTTGCCGCCGATCTGCACCGGGCCGGTGCCGCTGGCGTGGCGCGGGATGCCGTCGCCGTAGCCGACCGGGACGAGCCCCAGCGTGGTCGGGCCGGGCGTCACGTAGTGGTGGCCGTAGCTGACCCCGTGCCCGCCGGGGACGTGCTTGACCAGCGCCAGCCGGGCGGTCAGCGCCATGACCGGGCGCAGCCCGAAGTCCGCCGGGGAGCCGACCTCGGGCACCGGCGACAGTCCGTACGCGGCCAGGCCGGTGCGCACCAGGTCGAAGTGCGTCTCGGGCAGCAGCAGGGTGGCCGGGGAGTTCGCCAGGTGCCGGACCTCCGGGCGCAGCCCGGCGGCCTCGGCGTGCGCCAGCGCGGCGCGGTAGGAGTCCAGCTGGGCCTGGATCGACGGGTGGCCGGGCTCGTCGGCGGCGGCGAAGTGCGACCAGATGCCGACGACCTTCAGCAGCCCCTCGGCCTCGGCGCGCCGGGCGTTCGCCACCAGCTGCGGCCAGTCGTGCGGCTGGCAGCCGTTGCGGCCCAGGCCGGTGTCGGCCTTCAGGTGGACCCGCGCCGGGATGCCGGTCTCCCGGACGGCCGGCAGCAGTTCCTCCAGCGCCCACTGGCCGCTGACCGAGACGTCCAGGTCCGCGCGCAGCGCCTCGCGCCACGGCCCGCCGGGCGTCCACAGCCAGCACAGGATGCGGGCCCGCTCCGGGCGGATGCCCGCGGCCCGCAGCGCCAGCGCCTCCTCGGGCATCGCGCAGCCGAGCCAGCCGACCCCGTTCGCGACCGCCTCCCGGGCGCACTCGACCGCGCCGTGGCCGTAGGCGTCGGCCTTGACCGCGAGCATCACGGCGGAGCCGCCGACGCGCTCGCGCAGCGCGGCGAGGTTGCCGCGCAGGGCGGCGAGATCGATGGTCGCCTCAGCCCGTACGCCGTCGGTGAGGGTGGCTGTGCCGATCGTGTTCGCAGTTGTCATCAGGGTCAGTCTCCCAGACGTCCCGGAGTCCTCGCCGAACGGCCCATCGGCGCGGCGGTCGGCACCGGGGCGCCGGGGCACCCGCCGACCTGCGGCGGACGACTGGTCCGCCGTGTCTGGGACGCCCCGAACGGACGCTTCGGTTCCGTTCGACTATCCCTGCCGCACCGCCCGCCAGACCGCCGGGAGCGCCCCGGCGACGCCCGTCGCCGTCACCGGTGCGCCCGGGGCGCCCGCCGCCTCGCGACCCGCCAGGCCGTGCAGGTAGGCGGCCACCGAGGCGGCGTCCAGCGGCGACAGGCCCGAGGCCAGCAGCGAGCCGGCCAGACCGGCCAGCACGTCCCCGCTGCCCGCGGTGGCGAGCCAGGAGGTGCCGGTCGGGTTCACCCGGACGGCCCCGCCCGGGTCGGCCACCACCGTGGTGGAGCCCTTCAGCAGCACGGTGGCCCGGTAGGCGGCCGCCAGCCGCCGGGCGGTGGCCAGCCGGGCGGCGGCCAGCTCCTCGGCGGCGGGCGGCGCGGTGCCCTCGGCGCCCGCGAGCAGCCGGGCGGCCTCGCCGGTGTGCGGGGTGAGCAGGGTCGGCGCGGTGCGGCCGGCCAGCGCCCGCGGGCCGAGCCGGCCCAGCTCGGTCAGCCCGTCCGCGTCCACCAGTACCGGGACGTCGGCCGCCAGCGCCTCGGCCAGCGCCTGCCGCGCCCCCTCGCCGCCGCCCGGCCCGACCACCCAGGCCTGCACCCGTCCGGCCCCGGCCGGCCCGCCCTCGGTGACCAGCGCCTCCGGGAAGCGCCGCACCACCTCCTCGGCCGCCGTACCGACGTACCGGACGGCGCCCGCGCCGCCCCGCAGCGCCCCGGCGACCGCCAGCAGCGCCGCCCCCGGGTACGTCGCCGAGCCGGCTGCCACCCCGACCACGCCGCGCCGGTACTTGTCGCTCTCCGCGCCCGGCAGCGGCAGCAGCGCCGCCACGTCCGCGTGCTGCAGGACCGTCACCCCCGGCTCCGGCAGCTCCAGCCCGATGTCCACCAGCTGCACCGCGCCCGCGTACGAGGCCCCCGGGTCGACCAGCAGCCCCGGCTTGTACGTGCCGAAGCAGACCGTGACGTCCGCGCGCAGCGCCGCCCCCGGCACCTCGCCGCTGTCCGCCTCGACCCCGCTGGGCAGGTCGACCGCCACCACCAGGCCGCGTCGCTCGGCCCGCGCGTACGGCTCCGCCTCGGGGCGCAGCCCGCCGCGGCCGCCGATGCCGACGATCCCGTCCAGCACCAGGTCCGCGCGCGAGAAGTCGGCCAGGCCGGCTTCCCGCTCCGCCGTCACCCGTCCGCCCGCGGCCCGCAGCGCGGCCAGCCCGCCCTGATGCGCCTTCTGCGGCGCCAGCAGCACCGCCGTCACCCGCGCCCCGCGCCGCGCCAGGGCCGCCCCGGCGTACAGGGCGTCACCCCCGTTGTCCCCACTGCCCGCCAGCACCACCACCCGACTGCCGTACACCCGGCCCCGACGCCGCGTCAGCAGTCGGGCGCAGGTCGCCGCCAGCCCGGCGGCCGCCCGCTGCATCAGGGTGCCCTCCGGCAACCGGGCCATCAGCGCGGCCTCGGCGGCCCGGACGGTTTCCACAGGGTGTGCATGACGCATGGCGGGGCTCCTTCGGCGGTCGGCTACCGCCGACGCTAGCCCGCGTCACCGCCCCACGGGAGCCGGGCCTGCGGCACACTTTCGAGTGACACCCACTTCGATCCCCCACCGGTGTCGGTCCGTACGCCCACCTTGTGGCTCGGCACGGACCCACAGGAGGGAGAAGGGCCATGGTCGCCATGCCAGCTGTCGAGGGCCCGCTGGGCCAGGACGACCTCCTCCAGGCATTCCTGGAGCTGGACACACCGCCTGGCTACAAGGCAGAGCTCATCGAAGGGGAAATCGTCGTGACGCCACCGCCGGACGGAGAACACGAGAGCGCGTTCTCCCTGCTGAACCGGCAGTTCATGCGCAAGGCCGAGACGGAGTTCGACCTGTCCGGCAACAAGGGGCTGATCGTACCGACCGGACGGTTCATCCCCGACGGCACCGTGAGTCCTGTCGGACACTTCCTGGACGCCGGTTCGTGGGCGGACCCTGCCGGAGTCCTGCTCGTCTTCGAAGTGACGTCCACGAGCCCGCGCCGGGACCGCGAACAGAAGCGCCGCGGGTACGCCGCTGCTGGAATCCCGTGCCACCTACTGGTGGACCGGAGCGAGGGCACAGTCACCCTGTTCACCGAGCCCGAGGGAGACGACTACACCCGGAAGGAGCCGGTCCCGTTCGGCAAGCCGATCGACCTGCCCGCCCCGTTCTCCTTCACGCTCGACACGGCGCCCCTGCGGTAGGGCACAGCCACCGCAGGGGCACCGGCCGTACTACTCGACGGTGACCGACTTCGCCAGGTTGCGCGGCTGGTCGACCTCGTGGCCCTTGGCCGTGGCCAGCTCGCAGGCGAAGACCTGGAGCGGCACGGTGGAGACCAGCGGCTGCAGCAGGGTCGGGGTCGCCGGGATGCGGATCAGGTGGTCCGCGTACGGCACGACCGCCTCGTCGCCCTCCTCGGCGATCACGATGGTGCGCGCGCCGCGGGCCCGGATCTCCTGGATGTTGGAGACGATCTTGTCGTGCAGGATCGACCGCCCGCGCGGCGAGGGCACGACCACCACGACCGGCAGCCCCTCCTCGATCAGCGCGATCGGGCCGTGCTTGAGCTCGCCCGCCGCGAAGCCCTCGGCGTGCATGTAGGCGAGCTCCTTGAGCTTGAGCGCGCCCTCCAGGGCCACCGGGAAGCCGACGTGGCGGCCGAGGAACAGCACCGAGCGGGCGTCGGCCAGCGAGCGGGCCAGCTCGCGCACCGGCTCCATGGTCTCCAGGACCTGCTCGACCTGCTTCGGCGCGTCGCCGAGCTCGCGGATGATGGTGAAGATCTCGTCGCCCCACTTGGTGCCGCGCACCTGGCCCAGGTAGAGGGCGACCAGGTAGCAGGCGACCAGCTGGGTCAGGAACGCCTTGGTGGACGCGACCGCGACCTCCGGGCCGGCGTGGGTGTACAGCACCGCGTCCGACTCGCGCGGGATGGTGGAGCCGTTGGTGTTGCAGATCGCCAGGACCTTGGCGCCCTGCTCCCGGGCGTGCCGCAGGGCCATCAGGGTGTCCATGGTCTCGCCGGACTGCGAGATGGCGATGACCAGCGTGCCCGGGCCCATGATCGGGTCGCGGTAGCGGAACTCCGAGGCGACCTCGACCTCGCAGGGGATGCGGGTCCAGTGCTCGATCGCGTACTTCGCGATCATGCCCGCGTGGAACGCGGTGCCGCAGGCGACGATGACGACCTTGTCGACCGAGCGCAGGTCCGCGTCGGAGATGCGCAGCTCGTCCAGGGTCAGCCGGCCGTCGGCGCCGATCCGGCCCAGCAGGGTGTCGGCGACGGCCTTCGGCTGCTCGGCGATCTCCTTGAGCATGAAGTAGTCGTAGCCGCCCTTCTCGGCGGCGGAGGCGTCCCAGTCGACGTGGTACTCGCGCACCTCGGCCGGGGTGCCGTCGAAGTTGGTCACCGTCACGCCGCTCTCGCGCAGCTCGACGACCTGGTCCTGGCCCAGCTCGATCGCCTCGCGGGTGTGCGCGATGAACGCGGCGACGTCCGAGGCCAGGAAGTTCTCGCCCTCGCCGCGGCCGACCACCAGCGGCGAGTTGCGGCGGGCGCCGACGACCACGCCGGGCGCGTCCGCGTGCACGGCGACCAGGGTGAAGGCGCCGTCCAGACGGCGGCAGACCACCCGCATGGCCTCGGCGAGGTCGCCCTCGTACGCCTCGCCCAGCAGGTGGGCGACGACCTCGGTGTCGGTCTCGGACCGGAGGGTGTGGCCGCGCTCGGCGATCTCGGCGCGCAGCTGGGCGAAGTTCTCGATGATGCCGTTGTGGACCACGGCCACCCGGTTGTCGTCGTCCAGGTGGGGGTGGGCGTTGGCGTCCGTCGGGCCGCCGTGGGTGGCCCAGCGGGTGTGGCCGATGCCGGTGGTGCCGCCGGGCAGAGGGGATTCGGCGAGCGACTTCTCGAGGTTGGCGAGCTTCCCGGCCCGCTTGTCCGTGACCAGACCCCACTGCCCCTGGGAGTCCTGCGCCTGCACCGCGACACCGGCCGAGTCGTAGCCCCGGTACTCCAGTCGCTGCAGGCCCGCGATTACTACGTCGAGGGCGGACTGCGCGCCCACGTATCCAACAATTCCGCACATGCGTGCCAGCATAAGGGCGGTTCTGTGGCCGTTTTCCCGCCTCGGACCAACTCTGCGTGACCGACACCACAGCCACCGTGAACGCCGCCACGGCTCACAATGGAGCATGTGCTGACCGAACTCTGTACGCGGGGCGCCGCCACGCCCGGCCCGTCGCCGTCCCCTTACGTGGACCTCAGCCGGGCCGAGTGGAGCGCGCTGCGCGAGCGTACGCCGCTGCCGCTGACCGCCGAGGAGGTGGAGCAGCTGCGCGGCCTCGGCACGGCGCTCGACCTGGACGAGGTCCGCGACGTCTACCTGCCGCTGTCCCGGCTGCTCAACCTGTACATCCACGCCACGCACGAGCTGCGCGGCACCCTGGGCACGTTCCTGGACACCCCGGACACCGAGCGCACCCGCACCCCGTTCATCATCGGCGTGGCGGGCTCGGTCGCGGTCGGCAAGTCCACCACGGCCCGTCTGCTGCAGGCCCTGCTGGCCCGCTGGCCCGAGCACCCCCGGGTCGAACTGGTCACCACCGACGGCTTCCTGCTGCCCAACGCCGAGCTGCGCCGCCGCGGCCTGATGGCCCGCAAGGGCTTCCCCGAGTCGTACGACCGCCGGGCGCTGACGCGCTTCGTCGCGGACGTGAAGGCGGGCAGGGAGCGGGTCACGGCGCCGGTGTACTCCCACCTGGTGTACGACATCGTGCCGGACCAGCGGCTGACCGTGGAGCGCCCGGACATCCTGATCGTCGAGGGCCTGAACGTGCTCCAGCCGGCCCTGCCCGGCACCGACGGCCGCACCCGCCTCGCGGTGGCCGACTACTTCGACTTCTCGATCTACGTCGACGCCCGTACCGACGACATCGAGCACTGGTACCTGGACCGCTTCCGCAAGCTGCGGCAGACCGCCTTCCAGGACCCGAACTCCTACTTCCGCCGCTTCACCGAGGTGCCGGAGGAGGAGGCGATGGAGTACGGCCGCCAGGTCTGGCGCACCATCAACAAGCCCAACCTGCTGGAGAACGTGCTGCCGACCCGCGGCCGGGCCACCCTGATCCTGCAGAAGGGCCCGGACCACAAGGTCCGCCGGGCGCTGCTGCGCAAGCTCTAGCAAGTCCCCTCGAAGCCCGGGAAGGCCCCCTGGGGCCCTGAAACGCCCGCAGGCCCCCACTGTCTCCAGTGGGGGCCTGCGCGTGCCTGCCAGGGGGCCGTCAGCCCAGGTGGGTGCGCACCGCCTCGGCCAGCCGCTGCCCGACCGTCTCGGCCTGCGCCGGGTCGGCGGCCTCGACCATGACCCGGACCAGCGGCTCGGTGCCGGACGGACGCAGCAGCACCCGGCCGGTGGAGCCCAGCTCGGCCTCGGCCGCGGCGACCGCCTCGGCCAGCTCGACGCTGGTCTTCACCCGGCTCTTGTCGACGCCCTTGACGTTGATCAGCACCTGCGGCAGCCGGGTCATCACGGCGGCCAGGTCGGCCAGCGGCTGCTTGGTGGCGGCCAGTCGGGCGCCCAGCATCAGGCCGGTCAGGGTGCCGTCGCCGGTGGTGGCGTGGTCCAGCAGGATGACGTGACCGGACTGCTCGCCGCCCAGCGCGAAGCCCTGCTCCTTCATCGCCTCCAGCACGTAGCGGTCGCCGACGGCGGTCTCCACCAGGTCGATGCCCTCGCGCTCCATCGCCAGCTTGAAGCCGAGGTTGGACATCACGGTGGCCACCGCGGTGTTGCGGCGCAGGGTGCCGGCCTCCTTCATGGCGACGGCGAGGATGGCGATGATCTGGTCGCCGTCCACCTCGTCGCCCTCGGCGTCGGCGGCCAGGCAGCGGTCGGCGTCGCCGTCCAGGGCGATGCCGAGGTCGGCGCGGTGCTCCTTCATCGCGACACGCAGCCGGTCCAGGTGGGTGGAGCCGACGCCGTCGTTGATGTTGAGGCCGGTGGGCTCGGCCCCCAGGGTGTGGACGACCTCGGCGCCGGCCCGGGCGAAGGCCTCGGGGGCGACGTACGCGGCGGCGCCGTGGGCGCCGTCGATGACGACCTTGATGCCGTCCAGGCGGTTGGGCAGCACGCCGATCAGGTGGGCGACGTACTTGTCGAAGCCCTCGGTGTACTCGCGCACCCGGCCGACGGCCGCGCCGGTGGGACGGTTCCAGTCCTCGCCGCCGACGGTGTGCTTGCGGTAGTGCGCCTCGATCGCGTCCTCGATCCGGTCGTCCAGCTTGTGGCCGCCGCGGGCGAGGAACTTGATGCCGTTGTCCGGCATGGCGTTGTGGCTGGCGGACAGCATCACGCCGAAGTCGGCGCCGAGCGCGCCGGTGAGGTAGGCCACAGCCGGGGTGGGCAGGACACCGACCCGCAGGACGTCGACGCCGGAGCTGGCCAGACCGGCGATGACCGCGGCCTCCAGGAACTCGCCCGAGGCACGCGGGTCACGGCCGACCACCGCGACCGGCCGGTGCCCGTCGAAGGCGCCGGCCTCGCCGAGCACATGGGCGGCCGCGACCGACAGGCCGAGCGCCAGCTCCGCCGTCAGGCCCTCGTTCGCCACCCCGCGTACGCCGTCCGTACCGAAGAGTCGTCCCACTGTCCCGTCCTCCATCACCATGCTCGGAACCCACCGATGATCCCGGCCGCCGCACGTTAGCCGGGGAACACGTCGCCCCGGAGTACACGAGGTACTCCGGGGCGACGGTTTGCGCAACCAGGGGGTGCGCCGCCAGGGCGGAACGCACCCCCGGGGACGCGATTAGCGCTTGCTGTACTGCGGCGCCTTGCGGGCCTTCTTCAGACCGGCCTTCTTGCGCTCGACGGCGCGGGCGTCACGGGTCAGGAAGCCGGCCTTCTTGAGGGCGCCGCGGTTGTTGTCCACGTCGGCCTCGTTCAGGGCACGGGCCACGCCGAGGCGCAGCGCGTAGGCCTGGCCGGAGACGCCGCCACCGCTGATGCGGGCGACGACGTCGTAACGGCCGTCCAGCTCCAGGAGCTTGAAGGGCTCGTTCACGGTCTGCTGGTGCACCTTGTTGGGGAAGTAGTCCTCAAGGGTGCGACCGTTGATCTTCCACACGCCCGTGCCGGGGACGATGCGCACGCGGGCGATCGCCTCCTTGCGACGGCCGAGGCCGGCGCCGGGGACGGCCTCGCCGAAGCGGCCGGCCAGGGACTCGGAGGTGTAGGTCTCCTCGGAGGTGTACTCGCCCTCGACGGCCTCAACGGCCTCGTCGAAGTCGACCTCAAGGGTTTCAGTGGTCTCGGCCACGGTGTTCCTCAGCTCTTTTCAGTGATGGGGGGCTTGGTGGCCGGAATTACTGCGCGACCTGGGTGATCTCGAACGGCACCGGCTGCTGGGCAGCGTGGGGGTGCTGGTCGCCCGAGTAAACCTTCAGCTTCGAGAGCATCTGACGGCCCAGGCTGTTCTTGGGGATCATGCCCTTGATGGCCTTCTCGACGGCCTTCTCGGGGTTGTTCGCCAGCAGGTCGTCGTAGCGCACCGAGCGCAGACCGCCCGGGAAGCCCGAGTGGCGGTAGGCCAGCTTCTGGGTCTTCTTGTTACCGGACAGGTGCACCTTGTCGGCGTTGATGATGATGACGAAGTCACCAGTGTCAACGTGCGGCGCGTAGATCGCCTTGTGCTTGCCCCGGAGGAGGTTGGCGGCCTGGGAAGCCAGGCGGCCGAGCACGACGTCGGTCGCGTCGATGACGTGCCACTGACGCTGGACGTCGCCGGGCTTGGGGCTGTACGTACGCACGGTCGTAGCCTTCGCTTTTCAGTGAGTGAGTCCTGACAGGAGCACCCGGACGGAAGAGCAGCCTGGCCAACCTTGGACGCAATTCAAGGGGGACCGCTGGTCGTCGACCTGATGTCTCCGGCGTACCGACCTCTCACGTGAGATAGAGCGAGCCAATACGCACATCAAGCGTCCAGATTACCGGGCGGGGGGGGGGGGGGGGGAAAAACCCCCCCCCCCCACGAGCCCGCAAACCGCGGTAGCGCGCCCCCCCCGGGGCGGCCCAGAACCGCGCCGACCAC
>NZ_JBHVVI010000089.1:0-10416 GCF_042883685.1 Kitasatospora sp. NPDC058190 | reverse complement strand
CGGGGGCCGGGGGGGTGGTCTACTTTTTGCCCCGGGCCACCCCCCCTCCCCTGTTTGTTCGCGCCCCCAAAACCCAAAAAAACGCCCCCTTTTCCCGGGGGGGGGGGGGGGGGGTCAAAATCCCCTCCCCGCCCATCGAGCCGTCACTCAGCGTTCGCGCTCCACCCGGGTGACGTCCCAGACCGGCTCGGACGACTCGTACACCCGTCCGTCCGCGCCGAACACCAGGTAGCGGTCGAAGGTCCTGGCGAACCAGCGGTCGTGAGTGACGCACAGCACCGTGCCGTCGAAGGCCTCCAGCCCGGCCTGCAGCGCCTCGGCGCTCTCCAGGTCCAGGTTGTCGGTCGGCTCGTCGAGCAACAGCGCTGTCACGCCGGAGAGTTCGAGCTTGAGGATCATCAGCCGGGCCTGCTGGCCGCCGGACAGCGACTCGAACTTCTGCTCCTCCTGCCGGTCCAGCTCGTACCGGCGCAGCGCGCCCATCGCGGCGCCGCGGCTGAGCGCGTGCTCCTCCTCGACGATCGAGCGGACGGTACGCCCGAACAGCTCCGGGTGGGCGTGCGTCTGCCGGAAGTGGCCCGGGACGACCCGGGCGCCGAGCTTCCACGCCCCTGTGTGCTCGACCGTCTCGTCGCCGGCCAGCAGCCGCAGGAGGTGCGACTTGCCCGCGCCGTTGGCACCGAGCACCCCGACCCGCTCGCCGTAGAAGACCTCCAGGTCGAAGGGCTGCATCAGACCGGTGAGCTCCAGCTGCTCCATGGTGAAGGCGCGCACGCCGGTGCGCCCGCCCTTGAGCCGCATGGTGATGGTCTGCTCGCGCGGGGGCTCCTCGGGGCGGCCGGCCTCCTCGAACTTCTTCAGCCGGGTCTGCGCGGCGGCGTAGCGGGTGGCCAGCGCGTGGCTGACGGAGGCGGCCTGGCGCAGGGTGACGACGAGCTTCTTGAGCTTGGCGTGCTCCTCGTCCCAGCGTCGGCCCAGCTCCTCGAAGCGCGCGAAGCGGTCCTTGCGGGCCTCGTGGAAGGTGTCGAAGCCACCGCCGTGCACCCAGACGCTGCTGCCGGCCGCGCCCGCTTCGACACTGATGATCTTGTCGGCGGTCTTCGACAGCAGCTCGCGGTCGTGCGAGATGTACAGCACGGTCTTCGAGGTGGCCTTGATGGCCTCCTCCAGCCAGCGCTTGCCCGGGACGTCCAGGTAGTTGTCCGGCTCGTCGAGGAGGAGCACCTCCTCCGGGCCGCGCAGCAGTGCCTCCAGCACCAGCCGCTTCTGCTCGCCGCCGGAGAGGGTGTTCAGACCGCGCCACTGGGCCTTGTCGAAGGGCACACCGAGGGCCGCCATGGTGCAGACGTCCCAGTCGGTCTCGTAGTCGTAGCCGCCGACGTCCGCCCAGTCGGAGAGCGCCTGGGCGTAGGCCATCTGCGTCTTCTCGTCGTCCTGGGCGATCATCGCCAGCTCGGCGGCGTCCACCGCGCGGGCGGCCTCGGCGATCCGCTCGGGCGCGACCGAGACCAGCAGGTCGCGCACCGAGGCGTCGGCCGGCAGCGCGCCCGGGGTGGCGGACTGGTCCTCGCGGCCGGTGGTGCCGACGAACTGGCGCATCACGCCGAGCCCGCCGCTGATCGTCACCGAGCCGCCGTGCGGCTGGATGTCCCCCGCGATCATGCGCAGCAGGGTGGTCTTGCCCGCCCCGTTCGCGCCGACCAGGGCGACCGCGGCGCCCTCGCCGACCCGGAAGGACGCGTCGTCGAACAGCACCCGCCCGTCCGGCAGGTAGTACTCCAGATGCGAAATCTCGACGTGTCCCATAGGTCGGATTTTGCTACGGGCAGGCCGACGGGCCCAAATGCATTTCGGCCCGCCGGCCCGCGGTCAGCTGCCGGACCGCCCGTGGACGAAGTCGGCGAGCCGGTCCAGGCCCTCCTCGATCTCCTGCGGCCGCAGGTGGCTGAAGGAGAGCCGGATCACCCGGCGCGGCTCGGGGTCGGCGTAGAAGTGGTGCAGGGGCGTCCACAGCACCCGGTGCCGCTGCGCGCTGAACTCCAGCAGCGCGTCGTCGGCGGCGAAGGGCACGGTGAGCAGCACGAAGAAGCCGCCCGACGGGGTGTTCCAGGAGACACCGGGGGCCTTCCCCCCGCCGAACCGCCGCTCCAGCCCGTCCAGCACGTGGCGGAGGTTGCTGCGGTAGGTCTCGATCTCGCGGGTGTTGGCGGCCCGCAGGCTGTACTCGTGCTCCAGCAGCTTCCCGCCGATGACGGCCTGGGCGATCGGCGAGGTGTTCACCGTCACCATGCTCTTGATCTTGGCGAGCTGGTCCGCGAGGGTCTCCGGGCCGCCGTGCCCACCCACCACGCGCTGGTCCGCGACCGCGTAGCCGACCCGGGCCCCGGGGATCCCGGTCTTCGCGAACGATCCCAGGTAGACCACCCGTGCGGCGTCGTCGAGCGACTTGATCGTCGGCGGCCCTGCCGGGTCGCCGAGCAGGCCGTACGGGTTGTCCTCCAGGATCAGGAAGTCATGCTCCGCGGCGAGCCGCAGCAGCCGGCGGCGGGCCTCCAGGCTCAGCCTGACCCCGCTCGGGTTGGCGAAGTCGGGGACGACGTAGCAGGCACGCGGGTTCAGCCCGGCCGCCTTGGCGCGCTCCACGACGGTGACCAGGTGGTCGAGGTCGATCCCCTCCGGGGACTCCTCGACCGGCAGCACCGGCATGTCGACCAGCTGAGCCGCCCCGTGCATCCCGACGTAGGCGGGCACCACCGACAGGAGCACGTCGTCGCCGCTGCGGCGCAGGGCGCGCAACGTCAGGTACAGGGCCTCCTGGCAGCCGACCGTGACCACGACCGACTCCGGGTCCACCGTGATGCCCTCGTCCACCTCCAGGTGCCGGGCGATCAGCTCGTGGATGATCCCCTTCGTACGCCCGTACTGCATCACCGTCCGGCTCACCGCGGCCTCGTCACCGCCCAGGCGGTCCGCCAGGTGCCGGCGGTAGGTCTCCAGGTGACGGTGGATGTCGTCGAGGTCGAAGAAGCCCTCGTACGGGCGCCCGGCCGCGAACGAGATGGCGTCCGGGTAGCGCTGCGCCACCTCGTTGAGGAAGTTCATGGACTCACTGACGGGCGACCCCAGGGACTCGTGGAGCGTCCCGAGGGCGAGGTCCGCCGCTTGGCTGTTCATCGTGCTGAACCGCTTTCCCTGTCGTAGTCGGCCCGGACGGTGCGCAGCAGCCGGGCGGCGGCGACCGAGTCGCAGCCCGCCAGGCCCAGCGCGTCGCGGATCTCCTCGCCGAGGAGTCGCAGGACGGTGTCGGCGCCCGCCTCGCCGCCGACCGCCAGCCCCCAGATCAGCGGGCGGCCCACCAGGACACCCGACGCGCCGAGGGCCACGGCCTTCAGGACGTCCGTACCGCTGCGGACTCCGCTGTCGAAGAGGACCTCGACGCGGTCGCCGACGGCCTCGCGCACCGCGGGGAGCATCGTGCTGGCCGGCACGGCACCGTCGAGCTGGCGCCCACCGTGGTTGGAGACCACCAGCGCGTCGACGCCGTGACCGGCGGCGAGGCGGGCGTCCTCCGGATCGAGGATCCCCTTGAGGATCAGCGGCAGGCGGGTGCGGGCCCGCAGGCGCTCCACGTGCTCCCAGGTCAGCGCCTCGGTCATGGCCACGCTGGTGTGGGCGGCGACCGCGGAGGCGCCACGGCGTGCCGTGTGCGCCTCGGATGCGCCGCCGGCCGGGAGGTTGGCCGCGGTGACGTCCGCGGGCAGGCTGAACCGGTTGCGGATGTCGCGCAGCCGCCGTCCCATCCACGGGACGTCGACGGTCAGCATCAGGGCCTCGCAGCCGGCGTCCTCGGCCCTCGCGACCAGGTCGAACAGCCGGGCCTCGTCGCGCAGCCAGTAGAGCTGGAACCAGCTGCGGCCGGCCTCGGCGGCGACCTCCTCCAGCGGGTAGCTGCTCAGCGTCCCGATGGTGAACGGCACCCCGGCGCGACGGGCCGCGCGGGCCGTGGCCAGTTCGCCCTCAGGGTGGAGCAGCCGGTGGTAGGCCACCGGTGCCACCGCCAGCGGCATCGCCGCGTCGCGCCCGAGCAGGGTCGTCCCGGCCGTGCAGCCGGACACGTCCCGCAGGACGCGGGGCACCAGGTGGACGCCGTCCAGCGCGGAGCGGTTGGCCGCCAGTGTGAGCTCCCGTCCGCTGCCCCCGGCGACGAAGTCCCAGACGTCCTTCGGCACCGTCGCGAAGGCGGCCCGCTCCACGTCCGCGAGGCAGACCGGCTCGTCGGGTCCGGCGGTCGGAGAGGCCCCGGTGGTCGCGGGTTCCGGCGCCACCACGGACGGCCCCTGACGGTCCGGGAGGTTCACTGGGAAGCGCCGCTCTGCTTGGACCTCTCCAGCTCGACGGCCTCGTAGAGCGCCTTGATGTTCGAGCTGCCGAAGGTCTCGGCGCCGATCCGCTCGATCACCTCGAAAAAGAGGGTGCGGCGCGGGTGGGTGGAGCGGGTGAAGATCTGGAACAGCTGGCCACCGTGGTCCTCGTCGACCAGGAGGTTCAACTCCCGCAGCTCGTCCAGCTCGTGGTTCTTGGGGGTGATCCGCTCGGTGAGCAGGTCGTAGTACGAGCCCGGGGTCGTCAGGAACTCCACCCCGCGCTCCCCGAGGGCGCGGACGGAGCGCGCGGCGTCCTCGACCGAGAACGCGATGTGCTGGACGCCGGCACCGTCGTGGCCGGCGAGGAAGCCGTCGATCTGGCCCGGGGCGGCGGTGGTGTCCGGCTCGATGACGGTGAACGTCACCTCGCCGGAGGCGCTCTGGACGACCTTGGAGTTCATCGCCTGGGCGCCGACGACGATGCGCTCCTCGAAGATCTCCCGGAAGCCCAGCACGCTCCGGTAGTACTCCACCGTGGGGTCGAGCTCGCCGGCGTTCACGCAGACGGCGAAGTGGTCGATCAGTTGCGCACCCACCGGTTCGGCGCCGCCGTCCCCCGGTCCGGCCGGGGCCGCCCCGGGCTCCGCGACGAATCCCGGCGGCAGACCGGGCTCCCCGCCGGCGTCACCCCGGACGAACGTGTGGACCACGTCGCCGAAGCCGGCGATCGTGGCGGCGGGCGCCGCACCGTCCGGGCCCGGTCGGTCGACCCGGTCGGCACCGCGTTCCACCGCCGCGGCGAAGGCGGCCGACGCGTCCGCGGTCCGCAGGGCGATGTCCGCGACGCCCTCGCCGTGGCGCCGGACGTAGCGGGTCGCGGGGTGATCGTCCGAGGTGCCTTCGGTCAGGACCAGCACGACCCGGCCCTGCCGGAGCGCCGTGCTCCGGAATCCCCCGGCCTCGGTTCCGCTTCTGCCGATCACCTCGAACGCGTAGCGGTCGACCCACTCCGCGGTCTTTGCCTCAAGGTTCTCGACGTAGAACTCGACATACTCGATACCGAGATCGGCGGGGAAGTCGGATCCGTCCACCATATGCACGCCTCTAACTTGTTCGGGAGTCACGGCCGTTGTGCCGCGACCTGGTTCGGCCAAGGGGAGGAGAGGCCGGGCTCAGCTCTCCTGGACGGCGGCGATGAGACTCTTCGGGCGCATGTCCGTCCAGGACGTCTCGATATAGTCGAGGCATTCCTGGCGGGCCGCCTCACCGAAGGCCTTATTCCAGCCGTCGGGCACCTCGGCAAAGGCCGGCCAGAGCGAGTGCTGCCCCTCCTCGTTGACCAGCACGAGGTAGCTGCCGTCCGGGTTCTCAAACGGATTCGTCATTATGTGGAGCCTTTCCATGGTGGTTCGATGAGGGATCCGTGGATGCCCGGAGGAATATCCGGGCACAGCGGGGCCGACGAATGCGGGGAGGCGCACCCGTTGACCAACGGACAGAACATCGGATTCGCGATCAGACCTTGACCGCGGAGTCGATACGGGAGAAAAGATCTCGGAGCACGGCCTCGGCGTGCTCCACGAGGTAGAAATGGCCGCCGTCGAAGGCGCGCGCGGCGAAGCCGGCACGCGTCACTGCCGACCAGGATTCCATTGAATCCTCGCTCAGCTCCGCGTCCTGACTTCCATAGTAGGCATAGATAGGGGCATTCACCATGGCGTTCTCGACCTCGGGGGCCCGATACCGTTCGATCAATCGGTAGTCGGCGCGGATGGCCGGCAGGATCAGCTCCCGCAGGCCCGCGTCGTCGAAGATGCCCGTCGCCGTTCCGCCCAACAGGCCGACTTCCTCGACGAGTTGAAGGTCACCGGCCTCTGCGAGCCCGCGCGCGGACTCCCGCCCGGGTGCGGCCCGGCCGGAGACCGCAAGAGCCGACAGGGTGACACCGCACTCGGCCTGGAGGCGCACGGCGACCTCATGGGCGACCGACGCGCCCATGCTGTGGCCGAAGAACACCAGCGGAGCGTCGGAGAATCGGGAACATTCGCGCACCAGCGGTTCGACGAGCTCCGCCATCGTCTCGGCCGGCGGGTCGAGCAGGCGGTCTTCCCGCCCCGGATACCGAACCGCCACGATTTCCACGCCATCGGGCACTAGGCCGGCCCAGGAGCGGAAAAAGCTTGCCGCGCCGCCCGCGTGGGCGAAGCAGACGAGTCGGATGTTCGGGTTCGAAATCGGACGTACGGCTCGAAACCAACGATCGGCCGATTCCCTGCCACTGCTGTCCATAACAACCCTTCCGACCCGAGTTCGGGCCGCCCCCGTGCATCACAAATCACCAGGAGAGCACTCCGGCGACAACCGGATATGACAGCGTTCCGGCTATCGGGCGGAAGGGGGGCAGGAGTTTGAGAACGGCGCCCCCCAGCCCCTCCTGCCACGGACGCACAATCGCGGCCGCGCGGATTCAGCTGATCACAGCCCGACGGGTGCGGTCAAGGCAAGACCGGTCACATTCGATCAACTGCGGTCACAGGTGATGGCCGGTCAGCTATGCTTCTCGACTGCCACCGTGATGGAACGTCAGCCAGGCCGCTGCCAGGCGGTCGCTCACCACCGGAGGCACCCCAGGAGAGCTGGCCCAGCGGGCCGGCGGCCGCGTCGGGAGGGACTGCGGCACGCCCCCACAGGCCACCCGCCTCTCCGGCATGCGCGGACACACGGACGGGCCGTGGCGGTGATGACCTCGCCACGGGCAAGCCATGCCGCCAACGACTTCCCCCGGCCCGACCCCGCACCGAGGAACCAGGGCCAGTCGCCGACGCTCGCGGCCATCACGCGCGAGGTCAGGCCGTCCACGGGTCACCACCCGACGAAGATCGCCGATGAAACCGGAGCGCCGAAGCATGTTGGATCCCCAGGCCGAGACCCTTCCCCTGCTCGCCGGCCAGTCCGGTATGTGGTTCGCCCAGCAGCTGGACCCGGAGAGCCCAGCCTTCCGGATGGCCGAATGCCTGGAGATCCACGGCCCCGTCGACACCGGGCTCTTCGAGACCGCCCTGCGTCAGGTCATCCGCGAGGCCGAAGGCTTCCGGCTGACCTTCGTCGAGTCCGACCAGGACGTCCGGCAGCGCATCGACCCGCACAGCGACTGGCCGCTGCACCTGGTGGACGTCTCCGCCGAGCCGGACCCGTGGGCCGCCGCCCAGGCCTGGATGTGGGCCGACCTGAAGAGCCCCGGCGACCTGCGGCACGGACCGCACTTCACCATGGCGCTCCTGCGCGCGGGCGACAACCGCTTCATCTGGTACCAGCGCGCCCACCACGCGGCCGTGGACGGCTACAGCGGCTCGCTCATGGCGGCCCGCACCGCCGAGCTCTACACCGCCCTGGTCGAGGGTCGCCCCGACGACGGCAACCCGCTCCCGCCCTTCCAGCACCTGCTCGACGACGAGGCCGCCTACCGCGGCTCCGAGCAGTACGCCGAGGACCGCCGGTACTGGCTGGAGCGCCTCGCCGACCGTCCCGAGCCGGTCAACCTCGGCGGCCACTTCGCGCCCCCTGCCCGCAGCCACCTGCGCCACACGGTCGAGATCGGCATCGAGCACTCCGCGCACCTGAAGGCGACCGCTCGCCGCCTCGGCGTCGGCTGGTCCGCCTTCGTCCTGGCCGCGACCGCCGCCTACACCCACCGCATGACCGGCGCCCACGACGTCATCCTGGGCATGCCCGTCATGAGCCGCTCCGGCCGGACCATCCGCGCGATCCCCGGCATGCTCACCAACGCCCTGCCGCTGCGCCTGACCGTCACTCCCGAGCTGACCCTGGCCCAGCTGGTCAAGCAGACCAGCGCCGCCGCCCGCCAGGACCTCCGCCACCAGCGCTACCGCTACGAGGAGATGCGGCGGGAACTCGGCCTGGTCGGCGCGTCCGGCCCGCTCGTCGGCGCCACCGTCAACATCCAGGCGTTCAACTACGACCTGACCTTCGCCGGACACCCGTCCACCGCCCACAACCTCACCAACGGCCCCGTCGAGGACCTGGCATTCGTCGTCTACGACCGGGCCGCGGGACAGGGCATGCTCTTCGCCCTCGACGCCAACCCGTCGGTGTACGACGCCGCGCAGGTCGCCGAGCACACCGAGCGCTTCATCCGGTTCCTCGACGCGCTCGCGGCCTCCGACGAGCACCAGCCCATCGGCCGGGTCGAGCTGCTGACCGGGGAAGAGCGCCGGCGGACGCTGACCGAGTGGAACGACACCACGGCCGCCGTTCCGGCCGGGACACTGCCGGAGCTGTTCCAGGCCCAGGTCGCCCGCACCCCCGAGGCGACCGCCCTCGTGTTCCAGGACACCGAGGTCCCGTACGCCGAGCTGAACGCGCGGGCCAACCGGCTCGCCCGGCTGCTGATCGAACGCGGGGCCGGCCCGGAGCGGCTCGTCGCGCTGGCCGCTCCGCGCTCCGTCGAGATGGTGGTGGCGCTGCTCGCCGTCATCAAGACCGGCGCCGCCTACCTGCCGGTCGACCCGGAGTACCCGGCCGAGCGGATCGCCTACATGCTGGCCGACGCCCAGCCGGCCCTGGTGCTGGTCGGCTCGCGGACCGCGGCCGGCCTGAGCGGCGTCACCCCGGCGCCCCTGCTCGTCGTCGACGCCCCGGAGCTCACCGCCGAACTCGAACGGTTCCCCGCCACCGACCCGACCGACGAGGACCGGACCGGACCGCTGCGTCCGGAGCACCCCGCCTACGTGCTCTACACGTCGGGGTCGACCGGCCGTCCCAAGGGTGTCGTCGGCCTGCACGCCAGCGCCGCCAACCTGCTCACCGCGATCGCCCGCGACTACCCGTACCGGCCGGGCGCGCCGACCCTGGCGAAGAGCTCCATGAGCTTCGTCGACGGCTCCACCGAGCTGCTCGGCTCGCTGTTCCACGGCGACCCGGTCGTCCTGGCCGACGCGGCGTCCGCCAAGGACCCGCTGGCCCTGGCCCAGTTGATCGCCCGGCACCGGATCGGCCGCATCACCGTCGTACCGAGCCTGCTCGCCGCCCTGCTCGAGGTCGGCACGCCGCTGCTGGCCTCGTGCACCCACTGGGTCACCACCGGCGAGAACATCCCCCAGTACCTCGCCGCGCGATTCGCCGAGGCACTGCCGAACGCCCGGCTGCTCAACTTCTACGGCGCCTCCGAGACCAGCGGCGATGTGCTGATCGGCGACTGCGGGGCCACCGAGACCCCGATCGGACGCCCGATCGCCAACACCCGCGTCTACGTCCTCGACAACGCGCTGCGACCGGCCCCGGTCGGCGTGACGGGTGAACTGTACGTCGCCGGTGCCGCGTTGGCGCGTGGCTACCTGAACCGCCCGGAGCTGACGGCCGATCGTTTCGTGGCCGACCCGTTCGGCCCGGCCGGTGAGCGTATGTACCGCACCGGTGACCTGGTGCGCTGGCGTGCGGACGGCACGCTGGAGTTCGCCGGCCGGGCGGACGCGCAGGTCAAGATCCGCGGTTTCCGCATCGAGCTCGGCGAGGTCGAGTCGGCGCTGGCCGGCCACCCGTCAGTGGGCCGGGCCAGCGTCGTGGTGCGCGAGGACCGACCCGGGGACCAGCGGCTGGTGGGGTACGTGGTCCCGGCCGGGGAGCCGGCGAAGCCTGTGGACGGCGAACTGCTGCGCAGGCACGTCGCGTCGGAGCTGCCGGAGTACATGGTCCCGAGCGCGGTGGTGGTGCTGGACTCGCTGCCGCTGACGCCGAGCGGGAAGGTGAACCGGCTGGCGCTGCCCGCACCGGACTACGCGGCCACGACCGCAGGGCGCGCGCCCTCGTCGCGGCAGGAGGAGATCCTCTGCGGCGTCTTCGCCGACGTCCTCGGCGTCCCGTCCGTCAGCATCGACGACAACTTCTTCGAACTCGGCGGCCACTCCCTGCTCGCGACGCGGCTGATGAGCCGGATCCGTACCGTGCTGGGCGTCGAGGTCGGCATCCGCGCCCTGTTCGAGACCCCGACCGTCGCCGGCCTGGCCACACGCCTCGACGGGACCGGAACAACCCG
>NZ_JBHVVI010000088.1:0-37747 GCF_042883685.1 Kitasatospora sp. NPDC058190 | reverse complement strand
GGCGGGGGGCCGCGGCCCGGTTTCGGGGGCGGGGCGCCCCGGGGCGGGGCGGGGGGGGGGCGGGGGGCGGTGGGCGACCGCCCGGCCCCCGCGACGGCCGGATCAGGACAGCGTGACGTCGTCGTACAGGGTGTACGTCGGGTCGCCCGCGTAGTCGTCGTCGTGGTTGACCAGGGTCAGCGTGTAGCTGTGCCCGGCCGTGACGGCGGCCGCCACCCGGGACCAAGTGGTCATGTCGGTACAGGTCTTGGGCAGCACGGTGGTGGTGGCGCCGGTGGTGTCGTCGGTCAGGGTCGCGGTGGCCCAGTCGTAGGCGACGGTGTCGGACGTGGTCATCCGGTACCAGAAGGACAGCTGCGTGGTGCCGCTCGGCGCGGTGAAGGTCTGGGAGAGCGAAGAGTCGCCGTTGGTCGCCGTGGTGGCGCCCAGCATGGCCGCGTACGTTCCGCTGTGGGTGGCCGTGGTGGTGGTGCTCGCGCTGCCGGAGGCCGTCCAGCCGGTCAGGCCGCCGGCCTCGAAGGTGCCGTTGACCAGGCCCGCGGCGGGCGGCGGGGTCTGGTTGCCGCTCGGGCCCGGGTCGGTGGTGCGCACCGCTCCGGTCTCGACGTGGCCGGCCAGTCGGCGCAGGAAGCCGTCGGAGGTGTCGGCGGTGACGGTCAGGTCGTACCAGCCGCTCTTGGTGGCGAAGGAGGCGCTGACCGGGGCGGAGGCGGTGGTCCCGGCCGGGACGGTGTACGTCCAGGGGCCGCCGGTGCCGTAGGTGTTGTCCGTGACGGTGATGGTGGCCGCCGTACCGCCGGTGTTGGTGAAGGCCAGGTTCAGCTTGTTGTCGGCGGTGTCGTAGCCGGAGGCGACTTCCACCGGCGCCGCGCCGCTGGCGCAGGCGGTGGTGCGGTTGCCGGCGAAGCGGCGTGGGAGTTGACGTAACCGCCCCGGGTCCACGGCGAGACCACGATGAGCGGGACGCGAGGGCCCATGCCGATCGCCTGGCCGCCCGAGATCTCACCGGTGGTGGGGACGGAGCTGATGCCCTGGCTGGAGGAGACCGGCGGGATCGGCGGCGGGACGTGGTCGAAGAAGCCGCCGTTCTCGTCGTAGTTGAGGATGAAGGCGGTCTGCGACCAGACGCTCTGGTCGGCCGCCAGCACCTTGAGCAGCCGCGCGGACAGGTCCTCGCCGTACGCGGGCTTGTAGTTGGCGTGCTCGGAGAGCGAGGCCGGGGTGACGATCCAGGAGACCTGCGGCAGGGTGCCGGCGTCGACGTCCTTCTGGAAGGCGGCGACCAGGTCGGGGACGGTGGCCATGCCCTTGTCGTGCAGCGGCGAACCCGGCTTGGCGTTCTTGAAGTTGGCGAACCAGGCGAGGGCGTTGTCGTCGAAGTTGTCGCTCTGCTGGTACACCTTCCAGCTGATCCCGGCGGCCTCCAGCCGTTCCGCGTACGTGGTCCAGCTGAAGCCGGCCGTCGGCTCGGTGTCGGCGTGCGGGGCCCCCGCTCCACCGGAGTGATGGTTCAGGGCCTCCCCGTCGTCGCTGGCCGTGTCCGTGTGGCCGGGTCGTGAGGGAACCGGCCTCCCAGGAAGGACCACGCACGGGATGCGTGTCGCCCAGCGGGGTTGAGTACGCCGGGGACCAGTGCGCCCAAGACCGTTCGGGGCGTGCGGCTCATCGGGATTCACTCCTGATCGGTCCAAAGGAACGGTTGGTCTGGGTCAGCGTGGAACAGAAGTAGTGGTCGCAGACGGTGAAGGCATCCGCGAGCGCACTGCTCCCGTCCGGGCGGTGACGCGGGCGTGGCCTGCCGGAGAGCAGGATGCCGGACAGCCGCCGGGGTGGACACACCTCGGCGGCTGTCTCGACAAGTGGGATCAGACCGAGGGCCGGGCCTCCGGCAGCGACGGGATGTCGGCGACGCTGTCCAGTACGTGGGTCTGCGGGTACCCCTCGAAGTCCGCGCGGGTGAGCTCCCCGGTCAGGACGCCGATCACCACACCGGCCCCGGCGTTGGCGCCGGCCTCGACGTCCACGACGGTGTCGCCGGCCGCCAGCACCCGACGGGTGTCGATGACCCCGGTCTTCTCCATCGCCCGGTGGATCATGTGCGGCGCCGGACGCCCGCGCGGGACCTCGTCCGAGGTGACGACCGCGTCGAGGTTGCCGCCCTCGCCGGCGGACCACCCGAGCGACTCCAGCAACGGGTACGCGACGTCGTCGCTGAAGCCGGTGGTCAGGGCCACCTTGATGCCGCGTCGGCGCAGCTCGGCGAGGGCCTCCTCGACACCGGGGATGGCCTGCGGGGGAGTGGTCCGGTAGGCCTCGCGCAGGAACTCGCGGAACGCCGCGTAGCCGTCCTCGACGAGTTCCGGGGTCGGGGTGCCGCCGCCGAGGCGGACCAGGGCGGCGATGGCCTCGCGCTTGTCGGTGCCCATCCAGGTCTGGAGGTCGGCCTCGGCGACCGGCACCCCGGTGCGCTCGACGGCGGTGCGCAGGGCCCGGTAGACGGCACCGGCTTCGTTGATGGTGGTACCGGCCATGTCCAGGGCGGCGAGCTCGATCACGGTGTCAGTCCTCTTCGGTGCGGTAACGGCCGATCACGGTACGGCCGTTGATGGTGTTCTCGATGGTGAAGGTGGCCATGGCGGGCAGGTAGCGGTCGTCCGCGTCCTCCAGCGGCACGCCCTGGCTCGACGTGGTGAGCCGCCGCACGCGCAGCAGCGGGGCGCCGAGGGCGACGTGCAGGAGCTCCGCGTCGCCCGGTTCGGCGGCGACGGCGTCGATGGTGTGCCGGGCGTGGTGCAGGTCGACCTCGCGGCGCAGCAGCTCCTCGTAGACGGAGCCGCTGTCCGGGTCGAAGTCGAACAGGATCCGGCCGACCTCGTGGACGAAGGTGGAGCGCTCCAGCATGGCCGGAACGCCGTCCAGCAGTCGCAGCCGGACCAGTTCGACGACCGGCTCGCCCTCGGTGAGGCCGAGCCGGGCCGCCGCCTCCGGGGTCGCCCGGCGGCGGGCCACCTCGACGGTCGTCTGCCCGGGCTCGCGGCCGATGCTTCGGGCCCACTGGGTGAAGGACAGGAAGGTGCCGAACGGCTGGGAGGGGGCCGAGCGGCGGGCGACCGGCGGTTTCCCGCGCCCGCCGACCAGACTGCCCTCGCGGCGCAGCATGGCCAGGGCCTGGCGGACCGGGCCGCGGGAGGTGCCGAACTCGGCGCAGAGCTGCGACTCGCTGGGCACCGGCTCGCCCTCGGGCCACTCGCCGGACTCGATGCGGCGCTGGAACTCGGCGCCGAGCCGTTGGTGGAGAGGAAGCTCATCACTTGTCTTCACAAGCCGACTATGACACTCGGGGGCGGAACTTCTCAAGGCGGGGCCACCTGCGGGTTTCCCTGGACGGCCGCCCGTCCCCGCTGTTCGTCGAGCGAATGAACAGACGGTAACTTGTACATACATCTCTTGACCTCGACGCCCACCAACCCGGAACCTGGAGCCATGAGCAGCAGCACACCCACCACCGCCCCCGTCGAATCCCGTCCGCACACCCCCGCCGCGCCCGGCCGCAGCGACGTGGTGATCGTCGGGGCCGGCATCATCGGCCTGGCCCACGCCTTCGAGGCGCTGAGCAAGGGGCTGTCCGTCACCGTCGTCGACCGCGACCGGCGGCCTGTCGGCGCCTCGGTCCGCAACTTCGGCCACTGCTGCATCAGCGCCCAGGACGGCGAACTGCTCGCCCTCGCCCAGCGTTCCCGGCCCGGCTGGCTGCGCGCCGCCGAGGCTGCCGGCATCTGGGCCGCGGAGGCCGGCACCCTGGTGGTCGCCCGGTCGGCGACCGAGGCGGCCGTCCTGGAGGAGCTGCGCGCCGAGCGCGGCGGCGATGCCGTCGAGCTGCGCACCGCCGCGCAGACGGCCGCGCTGCTGGGCCGCGCGGCCGGCGCGGCCGGCGACCTGGTGGGCGGTGCGCTGCTGCCCGCCGACCTGCGGGTGAACCCGCGCGAGGCGGCGCCCGGCCTGGCCCGCTGGGTGGCCGAGCAGCCGCAGGGCCGAATCCTGTGGGGCACCGCCGTCACCGGCGTCGAATCCGGGACGGTGCACACCACCCGCGGCCCGGTCCACGGTGACCGGATCCTGATCTGCGTCGGCCACGACCTGGACTACCTGTTCCCCGACATCGCCGAGGACCACGGGGTCCAGCGCTGCCGGCTCACCATGGCACGGGCCGAGGCCCCGGCCGGCTTCCGCACCGACTCCGCGGTGCTGACGGCCACTTCGATGCTCCGCTACGACGCCTTCACCTCCCGCCCCTCGGCCGCCCGGCTGCGGGAGGAGGTACTCGGGCACAGCGCGGAGCTGCTGGAGATCGGCGCCAACGTGATGTTCACCAGGCTCCCGGACGGCACCGTGCTGGTCGGAGACTCGCACCACTACGACGCCACCACGCCGCCGTTCATCGACGAGCGCACCTACGAGCTGCTGATCGGGGCCGTCGCCCAGGTCCTGGGCGTCGAGCGCCTGCGGATCCTCGAACGCTGGCAGGGCGTCTACGCCAGCAGCCCCCGCGGCCCGCTGCTGGTGCGCGACCTGGCGCCGGGGGTCCGGGCGATATCGGTCACCTCGGGCATCGGCATGACGCTGTCCTTCGGCCTCGCGGCCGCCACCTTCGACGGCACGCTCGCCCCGACCGCCTGACCGGCCGGGTTCGCCCGAGCGGCCTGACCTCCTGATCCGCTCGCCCGGGGCCGCCCGGTGGCCGGTGCCACCGGACGGCCCCGTTCGGGTTGCGGCCAGCCCCGAAGGGGAGCCAAGTTGGGGGCTTGACCATACAAGTGGTCAACGACAGTGGCCGAACCTTGCGGCGCTGCGGTGCGACGCCACCTCCAACGGCGGCACCCGGCCCGCAACCGTCACCTTCCGTGCTGGAATCGACTCTCTGCGTGAGAGGATCTCGGGGTCAGTGCGACCCGAACGCAAAGGACAGAACACATGGCCGAGCGCCAGAACGGCACCGTGAAGTGGTTCAACGACGAGAAGGGATACGGCTTCATCACCCCGGAGTCGGGCCCTGACCTGTTCGTGCACTTCCGTGCGATCGAGGGGAGCGGTTTCAAGTCGCTGGTCGAGGGTCAGAAGGTCACCTTCGAGGCCGTCCAGGGCCAGAAGGGGATGCAGGCCGACAAGGTCCAGGTCGTGGAGTAGCGATCGCCGCACCGGTGGGCGGTGACTCCAGCCCGGCCGACCGGGGCCCCGGCTCGACGGCCCTGCCCCGGTCCGGCCGGGGCCGGTGTCGCGGGTGTGGCCGTGCGCCAGGATCCAGGGCGCTGGGGATCCTCGTGTGCCGAGACGTCGCTCGCCGCCAGAGGTTCCCGTAGGGGTGGCCGCCGAGCAGAAGGTGGCCACGACCCGCGCTGCCTGTCGGCCTGGGGCACGGGTCGTACGTAGCCCAGTCCGCCCCCGAGGGAGGGCTTCACGACCTCAACGCCCACCGGTGGGCCGGCCGTTCGGCCCAGGCTCTACCGCATCAGCTCCTACGGCGAGGGGCATGATGCCGATCGTGAGTTCGAACGACTCCGATCCTTGAGGTTCCTGATGCATCTGAAGCTGTTCGCCGTCCGCTTCGACGATCCCGACCACCACGAGTTCCTGGTCGCGCAGGAGCGGGCGTATGCCCGTCTCGGTCACGGGGAGATGGTGCGGTACGGCAAGGACGATCTCCTTGCGGCCGACGTCCTGCGAGCCGCTGCCGAACACCTCGGAGGGTGCACGGCATCGCGGTGCTGATGGAGACCAACGAGCGGGGCATGCTGGACGTGGAGCGGTTCGACCTCGACCGGGAGCGCCCCCTGCTGCACGGACTGCTCGACGGTGTGGCGGCCTCCGACCTCAAGACCTTGTCCACCCGGGAGAAGGTGCCTTACGTCCTGCGGATCCTGGATCAGGAAAGGCCGTCGGAGCGTTTCGTTCCGTCACTGGTCGAGATAGGGCAGACCATCTCCTCCTGGCCGCAGCTCGCCTCGGGGGTGGCACTGGGTGCCGCCCTGGTCACCGACACGGCCCGACGGCTCCTCCTGGGCACCTTCACCACGTCGGGCCGCTATTTCGTCGACCCGGGGGAACTGGTCCGCGACGGTGCGGAGATCGCCATGCCGGCCGCCGAACCCGAACCCGAACCCGAGATCGAGCCAGGGCCCGGTACGCCTTCGCTCGTCCTGCCCGAGCGCGGTCGGCCCTTGGACGAGGAGGGCGTGCGCCGCCTGGTCTCGTACGGGATCCAGGCGCCGTCCGGGGGCAACACCCAGCCCTGGCGCTTCGTCTCCCGCGGGCGCGTACTGGAATGCCGCTTCGACGGCGGTCAGCCGTCGACGCTGCTCGACTTCGAGCGGTCCGCCGGCCATCTGGCCATCGGCGCGGCGGTGGAGAACATCGACCTGGCCGCACGAGCCGCGGGATGGGCGTGCCGGGCGCGCTCCTTCCCCGACCCTTCCGACCCGGACCTCGTCTGCGAACTCGCCTTCACCGAGGACCCGCAGGCCGCCCGCCCGGCACTGGCCGACTGGATCGAGCACCGTACGACCAACCGGGCCCCTGGACCGGCCGTCGCACTCGCTGCTTCGGCGGCCGCCACGCTGACCCGGTGTGCGACCGAGAGCGGCACCGGGCTCCAACTGGTCACCGACCGGAGCCAACTGGACGAGATCGGCCGCATTCTGGGTGTGGGTGACCGGCTGCGGATGATGTCCCGGCCGCTGCACCGGGACATGATGGCCGAAATGCGGTGGAACGCGCACGAAGTGCGACGTACCCGGGATGGCATCGACATCGCCACGCTGGGACTCGACCGCGCCGACCTGGCGGGCGTCTCCGTCGCCCGGCACTGGCCCAACCTGGCCTTCCTGCAACGGATCGGGGGCGGTTCGACGTTCGAGGAGAGCGCCCGCAAACTCCTCGCGGCATCCTCGGCGATCGGCGTCCTGAGCATCGCGGGCACCACACCCGACGCGTATCTGCGGGGCGGTCGTGCGCTCCAGCGGCTGTGGCTCACCGTCACCTCGCTCGGCCTCGCGCTCCAGCCCCTCACCGCCCTGCCCTACCTCCTCGCACGCGTCGAACGAGGCGACGGAGTCGGACTCGAGCCCAGCGAGATCGCCACACTGCGCGCGCTGCGCGCCAGGCTGTCCGAAGTCGCCCCGCACCACCCCGGCGAGGCCGAGCTGATGCTTTTCCGGCTCTCCTACGCCCCGGCCCCGGACGTTCGGTCGCTGCGGCGCCCTGTCGACTCCGTGCTGAGCTTCTCGGCGGCTGCCCCCTCCTGACCTCGCGCCTTCAGGACAGGTTTGACCGACTTCTCGTCAGATGCGCCGAGGCCGCGCCTCGTCGCATCTCCGTCGTCGCCACGCACGCGAGGTCCGGGGGGAGCCTCAGGCCAGGAAGCCCCGCAGCAGTGCGGCCGTAGCGGCGAGGTGTTCCTCGGTGGCGCGTCGGGCGGCGTCACCGTCGCCGGCCAGGATCGCCCGGACCATCGCCCGGTGCTGCTCGGCGGCGTGCTCGATGTTCCGGTCCAGCATGGGGATGGCGTTGAGCAGGTCGTTGAGACGCATCCTGGCCTCGGCGATGGCCGTGGCAAGGGTGGGGGAGCCGGTGAGCTCGCCGATGGCGAGGTGGAAGCGCGAGTCCAGCTGGCGGTACTGCTCCGGCGGGGCTCCCTCCAGGTCGGTCAGTCGGCTCTCCAGGTGGGCCCGCTGGTCGGGGGAGAGGGGGCGACGGGCGGCTGCCTCGGCGGCGCCGACCTCCAGCACCTGGCGGTAGGTCAGCGCGTCCTCCAGTGCGCCGCCGAGGTCGCGGGCCGCGCGGCGCAGGTCGGCGACGTCCGGCGCGGGCAGCCGGTAGGTGACGAAGGTGCCGCCGTACCGGCCGCGGCGGGGTTCGACGCAGCCGGCCTGGTGCAGCGTGCGCAGCGCCTCGCGCAGGGTCTCCCGGCTGACGCCGAGCCGGGCGGCGAGATCCCGTTCGGCGGGCAGTCGGTCGCCGACGTCGAAGACGCCGAGCTTGATCGCCTGGAGCAGCCTCTCGACGGTCTCCTCGAAGGCGTTGCCGGTCCGGACCGGGCGGAAGATCGCCCCGGCCTGCCAGCCGAGCCGCGCCTGCTCACGTGTTTCGTCCACGTCCACGCCGGAATCGTACCTATGAACGGGTTCCCCGGACTCGTTCCCTCCTCGCTCTTGACGCGGCCCCGATCCAGCCGGAACGATGCTGCTCACCCACCCCAATGGACTGGTTCCAGGCCATTGAAGAGCCGTCCGACCGTCGAACCCGTCGGGGCGACCGCGCCACGCCGTCGTGGCCGTGTACTCCCCGGCACGCCCTCAACCCCCAGGGGTGCCCATGACCGACGCACGCTCACCCGATCACCCTGCCCCCGAAGTGTTTCCGGAGAACACCGCCCCCGTTTCCGCCGACGAACAGCGGCTCCGCGAGCTGGGCTACACCCAGGAACTGGCCCGCTCGATGTCAGGCTTCTCCAACTTCGCCGTCTCCTTCTCCATCGTCTCCATCCTGTCCGGCTGCCTGACCCTGTACGGGACGGGGATGAACACCGGCGGCCCCGCGATGATCATCTGGGGCTGGCCGGTGGTCGGCCTCCTCACGCTCTGCGTCGGCCTGGCGATGGCCGAGATCTGTTCCAGTTACCCGACGGCCGGCGGGCTCTACTACTGGTCCGCCAAGCTGACCCGCACCCGCGGCCCGGCCTGGAGCTGGTTCACCGGCTGGTTCAACTTCCTCGGCCAGGTCGCGGTGACCGCGAGCGTCGACTACGGTGCCGCGTTCTTCACCAACGCCTTCCTGACGCTCCGCTTCGGCGTCGAGGCCAGCCCCGCGCACACCATGGAGATCTTCGCGGTCATCCTGGTGGTGCACGGCCTGCTCAACACCTTCGGGGTGCGCCTGGTCGCGGTCCTCAACAGCGTGTCCGTGTGGTGGCACCTGATCGGCGTCGCGATCATCGTCGGCGCGCTGGCGTTCCTCCCCGAGCGGCACGCCTCCGTCTCCTTCGTCCTCACCGAGTTCGTCGACAACACCGGTTTCCACAACCAGTTCTACGTCGCGATGCTCGGCCTGCTGATGGCCCAGTACACCCTCACCGGCTACGACGCCTCCGCGCACATGACCGAGGAGACCCACGACGCCGCCCGCTCAGGCCCCCGGGGCATCGTCAACGCCATCACCGTCTCCCTGGTGGCGGGCTGGATCCTGCTGCTCGGCATCACCTTCGCCATCCGCGACTACGACGGCGCGCTCAACAGCAACACCCAGGTCCCGCCCGCGCAGATCTTCATCGACGCGATCGGCGACGGCGGCGCCCAGCTGCTGCTGCTCATCGTCATCGGCGCCCAGTTCTTCTGCGGCATGGCCTCCGTCACCGCCAACTCCCGCATGATCTACGCCTTCTCCCGCGACGGCGCGCTCCCCGGCTCCCGCCTGTGGCACCGCATCTCCCCACGCACCCAGACCCCGACCAACGCCGTCTGGCTGGCGACCGGTGGCGCGCTGCTGCTGGGGCTGCCCGCGCTCTGGAACACCACCGCCTACACCGCCGTGACCTCCATCTCCGTCATCGGCCTCTACATCTCCTACGTCATCCCGGTGTACCTGCGGCTGCGTCAGGGCGAGGACTTCCCGCGCGGCCCCTGGCACCTGGGACGCTGGAGCCGGCCGGTCGGCGTCGTCGCGGTCGGCTGGACCGCGGTGATCACAGTCCTGTTCATGCTCCCCACCGCCAGTCCGATCACCGCCGAGAGCTTCAACTACACCCCGGTCGCCGTGGCCGCCGTGCTGGGCTTCGCCGGCCTGTGGTGGCTGGTGTCCGCCCGCCACTGGTTCACCGGCCCGCACGTCCACGGCACACCGTCCGACCCCGACGCCCAGGACACCGAACTGGAGGTCCGATGACCAGCCCCCGGCTGACCCTCGACGAACTGCGCGCCCGCGTCGCCGACGGGTCCGTCGACACCGTCGTGCTCGCCATGACCGACATGCAGGGGCGCCTCCAGGGCAAGCGCGTCGCCGCCGAGTACTTCCTCGACGACGTGGTGCCCGGCGCCGCGGAGGGCTGCGGCTACCTGCTGGCCGTCGACGTCGACATGAACACCGTCGACGGGTACGAGATCTCGTCCTGGGAGAACGGCTACGGTGACCTGACGCTGCGCCCCGACCTCGCCACCCTGCGGTCCGTCCCCTGGCACCCCGCCACCGTCATGGTGCAGTGCGACGTCGTCCACCACGACGGCACCCCGGTCGCCGTCTCCCCGCGGCAGGTCCTGCAGCGCCAGCTGGACCGGCTGGCCGGCTACGGCTGGCAGGCCCAGGCCGCCACCGAGCTGGAGTTCATCGTCTTCCGGGACAGCTACGAACAGGCCTGGGACAAGGACTACACCCGGCTCACCCCGGCCAACCAGTACAACGTCGACTACTCCATCCTCGGCACCGGCCGGATCGAGCCCCTCCTGCGCCGGCTCCGCAACGGCATGGCCGGCGCCGGCCTCACCGTCGAGTCCGCCAAGGGCGAGTGCAACCTCGGCCAGCACGAGATCGCCTTCAAGTACGCCGACGCCCTCACCACCTGCGACAACCACGTCGTCTACAAGACCGGGGCCAAGGAGATCGCCGCCCAGGAGGGCTGCAGCCTCACGTTCATGGCGAAGTACGACGAACGCGAGGGCAACTCCTGCCACATCCATCTGAGCCTGCGCAACGAGCAGGGCGCCCCGGTGTTCGCCGGTGACCGTCCGCACGGCTTCTCCCGCACCATGGAGCACTTCCTCGCCGGACAGCTCGCCTGCCTGGCCGACTTCGCCCTGCTGCTCGCACCCACCGTCAACTCCTACAAGCGCTACGTGCCCGGCAGCTTCGCACCCACCGCCATCGCCTGGGGCCGCGACAACCGCACCTGCGCTCTGCGCGTGGTCGGGCACGGCCCTTCACTGCGCTTCGAGAACCGCGTCCCCGGCGGCGACGTCAACCCGTACCTCGCGGTCGCCGCCCTGATCGCGGCCGGACTGCACGGTGTCGAGCAACAGCTCGAACTCGAACCGGAGTTCACCGGAAACGCGTACGCCTCCGCCGCGCCCCGGGTGCCCGCCACCCTGCGCGACGCGGTCGATGCCTTCGAACGCAGCGCCGTCGCCACCGAGGCCTTCGGCAAGGACGTCGTCCGGCACTACACCCACGCCGGACGCACCGAACTGGCATCCTACGAGCGGGCGGTGACCGACTGGGAGCGGCGCCGCGGATTCGAGCGGCTGTGAACCGCGACGACCGCCGACCGCTGATCGGCATCACCAGCTACCAGGACGACGCCGCCTGGGCCGTCTGGAACCAGCGCGCCTCCCTCGTGCCCCAGACGTACGTCGACGCCGTCGTCCGCGCGGGCGGCACCCCGGTGCTGCTGCCACCGCAACCCGGCGGGGCCGACCACCTGCTCGACGCCCTGGACGGGCTCGTCCTCGCCGGCGGACCGGACATCGACCCGGCCCGGTACGCGGCGACCGCCGGTTCGCGCACCGGCCCGCCCCACCACGCCCGAGACGACTGGGAGAGCCGGCTCCTGGGCGCCGCCCTGGCCCGGGACCTGCCGATGCTCGGCATCTGCCGCGGCATGCAGCTGCTCAACGTCGAACTCGGAGGCAGCCTCCTCCAGCACCTGCCCGACGAGAGCCACCAGGTCGTCCCCGCCCGCTTCGTCCGCCACCGGGTCGGCCTGGTGGACGGCAGTCGGCTCGCCGCCGTCCTGGGGTCGGCCGCCGAGGTCTCCTGCTACCACCACCAGGCCGTCGACCGGCTCGGCACCGGTCTGCGGGTCACCGCCTGGAGCGCGGACGGCGTCGTCGAGGCACTCGAACTTCCCGGCCACCGCTTCGCGTTGGGCGTCCAGTGGCACCCCGAGACCGACCCGGACGACGTGCGGGTCCTCCGCGCGCTCGTCACCGCCAGTCAGACCACCTCCACGCACAGGGAGACAGCTCCATGACCGCACCGGACCTCTTCGAGGTCGTCAACCCCGCCACCGAGGAGGTGATCACCACCGTCGAACTGGCCGGCCTCGCCGAAACCGATGCCGCCGTCGCCCGCGCCCGCGCCGCCTTCGACGCCTGGCGCCGGGTGGCACCCGCCGACCGAGCTCGGCTGCTGCGCTCCTTCGCCGCCGCCGTCGACGCCGACCGCGAGCACCTCGCCGCCCTGGAGGTCGCCAACGCCGGCCACACCATCGGCAACGCGCGCTGGGAGGCGGGCAACGCGCGTGACGTCATCGAGTACTACGCCGCCGCGCCCGAGCGGTTGTTCGGCCGACAGATCCCGGTGTCCGGCGGCATCGATGTCACCTTCCAGGAACCGATCGGCGTGGTCGGGGTCATCGTGCCGTGGAACTTCCCGATGCCGATCGCCGCCTGGGCCCTGGCCCCGGCGCTGGCCGCCGGCAACACCGTCATCGTCAAACCGGCCGAACTCACTCCACTCACCGCCCTGCGCCTCGGCGAACTCGCCCTCCAGGCCGGGATCCCGGAAGGCGTGCTGCAGATCCTGCCCGGCCGCGGCCCGGTCGTCGGACAGCGCTTCGTCACCCACCCCGACGTGCGCAAGGTGGTGTTCACCGGCTCGACCCGGGTCGGCAAGGAGATCATGGCGGGCTGCGCCGCCCAGGTGAAACCCGTCACCCTCGAACTCGGCGGCAAGAGCGCCAATATCGTCTTCGCCGACGCCGACCTCGCCAAGGCCGCCGCGACGGCCCCGTACGCGGTCTTCGACAACGCCGGCCAGGACTGCTGCGCCCGCTCCCGGATCCTGGTCGAAGCATCCGTTCTCGAGGACTTCCTGGAGCTCCTGGAACCAGCCGTCCGGGGTGTGCGGGTCGGTGACCCGACCGACGAGAAGACCGAGATGGGCCCACTGATCTCCGCTGCCCACCGGGCGCGGGTCTCCTCCTACGTCCCGGACGGGTCGGCTGTCGCCTTCCGCGGCAGCGTCCCCGACGGGCCCGGCTTCTGGTACCCGCCGACCGTGCTCGCGCCCGTGCGGCACGACGACCGCGCCTTCACCGAGGAGATCTTCGGCCCGGTCGTCGCGGTCGTCCCGTTCCGCGACGAACAGGACGCCCTGCGCATCGCCAACGCCACCGAGTACGGGCTGTCCGGCTCCATCTGGACCAGGGACGTCGGGCGCGCACTGCGGGTCTCGCGCGGCGTGGACGCCGGCAACCTGTCCGTCAACTCGCACTCCTCGGTGCGCTACACCACGCCGTTCGGCGGCTTCAAGCAGTCCGGCCTCGGTCGCGAGCTCGGCCCGGACGCCCTCGACGCCTTCACCCAGACCAAGAACGTCTTCATCTCCACGGAGGAGTGATCAGCATGACCCAGCGACTCGACGGCCGGGTGGCCGTCATCACCGGCGCGGGCAGCGGCATCGGCCTGGCGACCGCCCGCCGCTTCGCCGCCGAGGGTGCCAAGGTGGTCTGCGTCGACCTCGACGCGGAGACCGGCGCCAAGGCCGCGAACGAGGTCGGCGGCCTGTTCATCGAGGCCGACGTCACCGACGAGCAGGCGGTGCGCGACCTCTTCCAGCGGGTCGTCGACGAGTACGGGCGGCTCGACATCGCCTTCAACAACGCGGGCATCTCGCCGCCGGACGACGACTCCATCCTCACCACCGGCCTGGACGCCTGGAAGCGGGTCCAGGAGGTCAATCTGACCAGCGTCTACCTGTGCTGCAAGTACGCGATCCCGCACATGCAGCGCCAGGGCAAGGGGTCGATCATCAACACCGCCTCGTTCGTCGCGGTGATGGGCGCCGCCACCTCGCAGATCTCCTACAGCGCCTCCAAGGGCGGAGTGCTGGCCATGTCCCGCGAGCTGGGCGTGCAGTTCGCCCGCGAGGGCATCCGGGTCAACGCGCTCTGCCCCGGCCCGGTGAACACCCCGCTGCTGCAGGAACTGTTCGCCAAGGACCCGGAGCGGGCCGCCCGTCGACTGGTCCACATCCCGCTCGGCCGCTTCGCCGAGCCCGAGGAGATCGCCGCAGCGGTGGCCTTCCTCGCCTCCGACGACTCGTCCTTCATGACCGCCAACACCTTCCTCGTGGACGGCGGCATCTCCGGCGCCTACGTGACGCCGCAGTAGCGGAGCCCACCCCCGGAGGACACCGACGGCTCGCCCCCCCGTGACAAGGGGGGCGAGCCGTCGGTGGTGCGCGCTCGCTGCCGGCGACCTGGCCGCAGCTCGCTTCCCGAAGGGCGCCGGCGGCGCACTCCGGGGCCGCGGCGCGAGGAAGTCGCGGTGCTGTGCGAGATGTCGGCGGACTACTGCAGCCCCTCCAACGACAGCAAGCGGATCATCCACCCCGAGGTGGGGCCGATCACGCTGCGCTGCCAGACGCTGATGGACCCCGACCAGGCGCAGCTGACTCTGGGTCAGTCGTGTCCGGGTCAGACATGCGAGCATGACCGGATGACTGCGAGTTCGCACGAGCTACACGAGCTGCACCGGGTGACGACACCGGTTCTGGAGATCGCCTACCACCGGACCGGCGAGCGCCGCCGGACGACCGACGCTCCGGTGGTCGTGCTGCACGGCTTCCCCTACGACGTCCGGGCCTACGACGAGGTGGCCCGCCTGCTCGCGGAGGCCGGCCGGGAGGTGCTGACGCCGTACCTGCGGGGTTTCGGGCCGACGGGTTGTGTGACAGCGGGAAGGCCCGGTGCTCCAGGACCTGCGCCATGCTCTCCTTCACCCAGGACAGGGACAGCTGCCAGGGCCAGGCGGGAATGTCGGACGGAACGGTTGTCGACCGGTAAGAGGTGGTGCAGTAGTTGGCGGCTTCACCCCACGCTCCACTCCCGAGTGTCCGCGGCGCCATCCCGCCTCGACCGCCACCCGGAGGGACCGCCTCGATGACCACGGCCACCCGCACCCGCCTGCTGAGCACGGTCCTCGACACCGCCGACAGCATCGCCATCGCCGCGGCCCCGGGCCGGGCCTGCCTGCGGCTTGCTGTTTGGCAGGTGGCAGTGGGCGGGCGTATGCGCAGGTCCAGGGCGGAGTTCACGAGGTGGTGAGCGTGCCCAGCGCGTCCTTGGCGCAGGCGATGGCGGCGGCCTCGGCGGTGGCGCTGGGAACGTCCTTGAGGGTCAGGCCGGAGTACCTGACGGTGACGAGCGCGTTGTGCTGGACCACCGTGAGTTCGACGTGGCCGAAACCGCTGTAGGAGATGTAGAGCAGGGTCGCCTTGTCACCGAGGCCGGGAACGGCCCGGTCGTCGGTGATCTTCGCGCCAGTGCCGGTCGCCGTGGTCCGGCTGGTGGTCAGCATCTGCTGGTAAACCGTCTCCGCGTTCGGGGACAGCACGACACCAACCTGCGCGTCGGCGTAGCCGGAGTCCTTGCTCGTCCAACTCGCGTTCGACGCGGTCGCACCACCGACGGGCGTTTGCGCGGTGCAGGTGGCTCCCTTGATGTGGCGCTCGACCGTCTCGGGGCGTAGCAGCGCACAGCCGTCGACCAGCGTGGTGTAGGGGGCGGCAGCCGGGTTGGCCGCACCGGAGGAGGACGGCCCGCCGGGCACGGTTGCCGGGTTGGTCACCGCAGTCGTCGGCGCGGCGGGCGGCGCCGGGTTGACGAGGTTCGCCATCAGGCTCAGCGCGAGGGCGGCGGAGCCGGCCCCGGCGGTGAGGCCGCCGAGCAGCCAGGTCCACCGCCGGGTGGGGCCGGCGGGGCGCAGGTCCGCCGGGTCGGGGAGGGTGGCCGGGGTGGGCTGCCCCGGCAGGACGCGGGTGGACGCGGCGGTCGGCAGCGGCTGCGTCGCGGGTGGGGTGTCCTCGATGTCGGCCATCTGATGGTGAACCTTTCGGAGGCGGGTCAGCTGCTGGGCAGGTGGTAGGCGGTCAGCGTGGTCCCGTAGCCGACCACCAGGGCCGAATCCTGGAGGAGGACCTGCGGGTCGCCCGGCTGCCGGGCGAAGGTCTGCTGCCACTGCGGGGCGCCGCCGGTGGCGGTGAGCGCCTGCACGGTGATCCCGCCGGCGGCGGTGGGTGCGGTGAGGAGGACCAGCTTCCCGGCGGATCCCCGGACGGTGGCGGCGCCCTGGGGCGACTGCCAGGTCCAGGCGACGCGCCCGGTGCGCAGGCCGGTGCCGGACGCGCCCCGCGGCCCGCCCAGGACGAGTACCCCTGCGGCGTCCGCGCTCCCGGTGACGGAGCCGCTGTGTGGGCCGCTCCAGAGCCGGGTGCCCTGGGCGGAGTCGAAGGCCGCCGTGTTGACCTGCTGCTCCGAGGCCGTCACGGCTCCTGGCGGCAGGCAGATGACCACGTCCTGTTGGAGCGAGAGCGAGCCGTAGTAGGAGGCGAGGTACATGGTCGCGGAGGCCGGCGGAAGGCTGGTGGGCCGGCTCCAGAGGGTGGCGCCGTCCTGGCCGTTTATTGCGGCGAGGGCCAGGTCTGAGGTCAGGGCGTACAACTGGCTGCCGGTCGGCGGCGCGTACAGGTCCTGGGCGTCGAGCGACCAGCGCTGCCGCCCGGTCGCGCTGTCGAGCACGGTGAAGCGAGACGCGCCGCTCGCGGCCTCCTTCGTCTCGGCGAAGAGCGTCACGACCAGCAGGCCGGCCGAGGCCATGCCCTGGAGGCGGTAGGAGGTGCCGAGCGCGGCGCCGGTCCAGAGTCGGTCCCCGCCGGTTGCGTCGTAGGCGTGCAGCGCGCCGTCCTTGCCTGTGACCAGCAGCAGGCCGGGCATCGGCAGGGCGACGGACTGCGCACCGGGAACGGTGTCGGTCGAACGCCAGAGCGTCGTGCCGCTGCGGGCGTCGCGCGCCTGCACCGCGCCGGCCGAGTCCACGGTCCACACCCGGTTGCCGTCGGCAACCGGGAGAATGCCGGTCGCCGCAGTGCTGCTCCACAGCGTCCGTCCGTCGGTGCGGGCGTAGCCGACCACTCCGGTGCGGTCCGCGCACACCACCACCGCCGGTCCGCAGGCGACGGGAGCCATGCCGGCTCGGGGGAGCGTGAGCGACCAGGCCGTCGGGGGCCCGCCGCCGGCCGGGCCGGGCCACAGCATCCGGGCGGCGCCTGCCGTGGCGGCTGTGGCGAGCAGGGCTCCGCCGAGGACGAGCAGGCGGCGTCGGGTGCCGTTCGGGTCTCTCAGCACCCGGGTGAGGTCCCGCTCGCGTTGGCGTACCGTTCGCTCGGCCTCGCCCATCCAGTCGGTGCCGACCGCCGGGCCGTATCGGAAGGCTGCGACGAGTTCGGCCGGTGCGGGCCGCCGGGCCGGGTTCCGGTCCAGGCAGCGCACCAGCAGCCCCACCAGTTCAGGCGGCACTCCGTCGAGGTCCGGGGGCTCCTCGGCGGACCGGTAGATCAGCACCGCCGCCGGTCCGTCGCCGAAGGGTGGGCGGCCGGTGGCGGCGAAGGCCAGGACGGCGCCGAGTGAGAACAGGTCGCTGGCGGGGGTGAGGTCCTCGCCTGTCGCGTGTTCGGGGGACATGAACCCGGGGGTGCCGATGATCTCGCCGCTCGCGGTGGGCAGCGCGTCGGCCGTCGGTTTGCTGATGCCGAAGTCGATGACCCTCGGGCCGTCCCGGGTGATCAGGATGTTCGAGGGTTTCAGGTCGCGGTGGATGATCCGGGCGCGGTGGACCGCGGTGAGCGCCTCCACCAGCCCCGCGCCCAGCACCTGCAGCGCGGGCCCGGTGAGCGGGCCGTGCCGGGCCACGGCCTCGTGCAGCGACGGGCCGGCGACGAACTCGGTCGCCAGCCAGGGGAGTTCCGCCTCGGTGTCGGCATCCACCACCGCCACGGTGTAGGCCCCGTTGACCGCCCGGGCCGCCGCCACCTCCTGGGTGAACCTGCGCCGGAACTCGGCATCGGCCGCGTACTGCTGCTGCACGGTCTTCACCGCGACGGGGCGTCCGCTGTCGGTGGCGGCCAGGTAGACGTCTCCCATGCCGCCCGCGCCGAGCCGCCGCAGGACGCGGTACGGGCCGATGCTCCGCGTGCTCACGCACCACCTGCCCGGAAGGCGCGCAGCGTGGTGGCGGAGCCGCAGAAGAGCGTTCCGCCCTTGGCCGCGGTGGTCCACTGGCCTTCGTCGGAGGCCGCCTTCGCCACCCAGCGGATCGCGCCGTCGGCGGCGTCCAGGACGGCCGCTGCGGACGATCCGTCGAGCAGGGGCACGCCGAAGAAGCCGTCTCCGGCCGACGGCGCCTGAAAGCTCAGGCCCGTTCCCGTCCCAGTCCTTGCCCCCACGGTGGTGTGCCACAACCCCTTGCCGGTCGTGACGTCCAGGCAGTAGGCCGTGCCCTGGGCCCCGGAGAGCAGCAGCCGGCCGGCACCGAGCGCGCAGCCGAAGACCCCCTGGGGGACGGCGGGAGCCGCCCAGCGCTGCTGCCCGGTGGCCGGGTCCAGGGCAACGAGGGCCAAGCCCCGGACGAGCAGCAGCAGTCCGCCGGTGCGCAGCAGCCGCGTGGGTGTCCCGGGGCCAGGGGTGAGGCCGGTCACCTGCCAGCGGGAGGCGCCGGTGCGCAGGTCCACCGCGTGGATGACGCCGCTCTCCTCGAAGTAGCAACGGCCATCAGCGACCAAGCCCATTGAGCTGCCAGAGCCACTCAGCATGGTCTCCATGTCGCGGGCGGTAGCCACCGCCATGTCCTGGGTGATCTCCTGCTGCCAGAGCACCGCTCCGGTGGTCAAGTCGGCCCCCTCCACGACCCCGCCGCCGTTGGGGGAGGTCTCGCGGGCGAGCACCACCGTCCGGCTGTCCGCACCGAAGACCCGCAGGCTCCTCGCGGCGTCGTCGCGCTGCGCGGCGGGGACGGTGAGCGGGCTCCGGCGGCTCCCGGCTGCACCGTCCAGCCAGACCAGGCTGGCGAAGTCCAGGGAGGTTCCGTAGATCAGGTCGTTCTGCACTTGGAAGAACTGGGCGTCCTGCCGGGACCAGGCCTGACGGCCCGTCGCCCCGTCGTAACCGTCGGCGCCCGCTCCCTCGCTCCACCACACTGGGGTGGCGCCGAGCATGGACAGCTGGTGATCCATCGTCAGACCGCTGATCGGAGTGCTCCACAGTGGCGCCGGGGCGGCGGGCGGCGTGCCGGTACCCGGCGCTTCGGCGCCCCACGCGTCCGCGGCCTTGCCGACCGTAGCCGAACCGCGGGCCAGCCGGGCGCGACGGGTGAGCAGCAGCGGCACGCCAACGGCGGCGGCCATGCCCGCGCCGAGCCCGGCGCCGAGTCCGAACAGGCCGCGCCGGCTGAGCGACTGCCAAGTACGCACTGGCAGCGCGGGCGGATCGGCCTGCGGCGCGCCCAGATCGGCCTCGGCCTGCCGCTCCCGGGCATCGAGGTCGGCGAGCAGTTGCGGGCCCAGCAGCGCCGCCGGATCGGCCGGGGCCAGTGCGCCCAGCACGGCCGTCGCGGTCGGTCGTCGGGCGGGTTCCTTGACCAGGCAGGAGGCGATCAAAGGGAGCAATGTGGCGGGCACTCCGGAGAGGTCCGGCTCCTCGTACACGACCCGCCGGTTAACCTGCGCGGGCTCACCGCCGCCGAACGGCGTGCGACCGGTGAGTGCGTACACCAGCACGCAGCCGAGCGAGAACATATCGGCCGCGCCGGAGGTGACGGAGTCGGAGACGATGCGCTCGGGGGCGATGTAGCCGGGTGTGCCGCACACCATGCCGGTCCGGGTCAGGTGCACGGCGTCGAAAGCGCGGCTGATCCCGAAGTCGATGACGCGCGGACCGTCCCGCGCGATGAGCACATTCCCCGGTTTCAGGTCACGGTGCACCACCCCCACCGCGTGGATCGCGGCCAACGCCTCGGCAAGGGCGGCTCCCAGGGCCCGTGACCCCGCCTCGCCGAAAGTGCCGAACCGCAGGACCACCTCGCCTAGGGTCGGCGCGGGTAAGTAGGACGTGGCCATCCATGGCCGGCGACCACGCGGTTCCGCATCCACTACGGGCGGGGTGTGAAAACCGGTCACCCGCCGCGCGGCCTCGACCTCCTGTTGGAAGCGTCGCTGGAACTGCGGGTCCTCGGCGTACTCAGCCCTGATCACCTTCACCGCGAGCAGTCTCAGCCCAGGCGAACGGGCCAGGTACACCTCCCCCATCCCGCCCGCGCCCAACAGCCGCAGCAACTGATGCGGGCCCACGAACACAGCCCGCTGCGCCCGCATGCCCTCGGCGTTCTTGCCGGCAGCCACCAAGCCTCCCCAAGCGTGTTGCCGTCATCACAGACAGACACAGTGACACGTGCAGCTCACCCGCCGGTTGCCTTTCGCACAATGGTTGGCCGTCCCACCGGCGGCCGGGCACGCTGCGGGCGCCAGAAGCGCTGCCCGACAGGGTGAACACAGTGCTTCACACAGGAGCATTGGCCGGATGCGCGCAAGATGGCGGAGGGCCAGCAGTGGGCTCGGCCGGAGCCGTTGCCTCAATGGGAGAGAAGCTGGGGAGGCGCTGGCAGCTGGCCGACGGAAGGCGGTAACGGACCCGAGCGGTAGCCCGTGGGACCAGGCCAGCGACCTGCTACGCCAGTGACATGCTTTGCCGAACCAGTTCCCCCAAACGGACAACGGACAGACCTGGCAGACCCCCATAAGTTCACCGCCCGACCCGAGCGCTGGCTGCCCGAGATCGCCGACTGGGTCACAACGGTGGGCGGGTCAGTTGTTGAACGCCGTGGCCACGGCATCTCCGAGCTGATTCAGGACGTCCCGTGAGAGTTGCACCGACCCGGTGAACGAGAAGAAAGCGTGGGTGGCACCCTTGATCGGCAGGTGCGTGACCGGCACGTCGGCGTCGGCGAGCTTCTGCGCGTAGCGGTCACCCTGGTCCCGCAGCGGATCGTGTTCGGCGGTGACGATGACGGCGGGAGGCAGCCCGGCCAGCTCGTCGGAGCGCGCCGGCGAGACGCGCAGGTCGGTGCCTTCGTCGGGCGTGTTGAGGTAGAGGCCCCAGAACCATTCGAGCCAGCTGCGGCTCAGCAGCGGTCCGGCCATGTTCTCGTACATGGAGGGGCTGTCGTCGAACCTGTCGACCGCCGGGTACGCCAGTACCTGCAGGGCGATGGGAGGTCCGCCGCGCCGCTGCGCTTCCTGCGCGAGGGCCGCGGCGAGGTTGCCGCCGGCGCTCTCGCCGAACACCGCGATGCTCTGCCCGTCGCCGCCGAAACTTCCGGCGTTGGCCGCGACCCATGTCAGGGCGGCGTAGGCGTCTTCGATCCCTGCCGGGAAGCGGTGTTCGGGCGCGAGCCGGTAGTCGACGGAGACCACGATCGTGCCGGAGCGGTTGGTCATGATGCGGGCGATGTGGTCCTGGCTGTCCAGGTCTCCGAGGACCCATCCGCCGCCGTGGAAGAAGACCGTCACGGGCCGCGGCCCGGAGCGCGGGAGGGTGGCGGGGGCGTAGATGCGGATGGGGACCTCGAGGCCTTCGGCGGTGGCCACTGCGTCGTGCACGCTGCCGACGGGCTCGACGTCGCCCGCGAGGGTGGAGAAGCTGCTCACGAGGTCGCGGTTCTCCGCGACCGTTCGACTCTCCGGTGCCGGTTCGCCTCCTTCGGCCAACTGCTTGAGCAGGGTATCGATCTGGGGGTCGAGGGACATGATGAGGACCTTCCTGGAGCTGGCGTAGCGACACAGATGTGAATGACTGTTCCAATCTCTACAAGTCGCAGGAGTGGAGCAGCGGCAGCGTGATGCCGTCCGGCGCTGAATCGCCGGCCCCGGCTGCGCTGTCGTATCCGTTCTGGATGTGGGCCTGCCGGCGGCGGTGCGCTGCGTACGGTCAGCGGGCGATCGAGATCGCGAAGGGCGTGAATCCGGTGGACCGGATCACGTGCGGGACGAAGAGGATCGCGGCCTCGGTGGCGCGGGCGGTCTGGATTCCGCCGAGGTCGGTGATCCACTCCTTGTGCCAGCCGAGGTCGGCGAGCAGTTCACCGACGGTCTGCTTGGCCTGCGGGTCGTCGCCGGAGAGGAACGCGGTCGGTGTCTGGGCGAGCGTGGCCGGCGCGGTCATCACCGGGAAGAGCATGGTGTTGAGGGTCTTGACGACGCGCGTTTCGGGGAGTGCTTCCTGGAGTTGCTCGGCAAGGCTCGAGCCGGGGTGGATCAGGTCGGCCGGCAGTCCGTCCGGCCCGTCGGTGGTGGCGTTGGAGACGTCGAGGAGGATCTTGCCGCGCAGTTCGTCGCGCAGGGCGACGAGCCGGTCCAGCGAGCCGTTGCCCGGGGTGGCGTTGATGACGATCCGGGCTGTCCGGGCGGCGTCGGCGGCGGCGCCCGGCGCGCGGTCCGCCACGGCCACCTCATGCCCTGCCCGGGTGAGGGCCGTGGCCAGGTTGCCGCCGACGCGGCCGTTTCCGAGAACTGCGATCGTGGTCATGAGGATGTGGTCCTTCCGTGCGTGCGGGTTGTGGTGCGGGGTCAGCGGGAGAGCGTGGCGACGGCCTGGGAATGGATGCCGGGGGCGGCGGCCAGGAGGCTTTCGCTCTGCGGGGTCCAGGGGCGGCCCTCGGCGTCGGAGATCCGTCCGCCGGCCTCGGTGACGAGCAGCGCCCCGGGCAGCAGGTCCGCGCGGGCGCCGGCGAACTGCCAGAAGGCGTCGATCCGGCCGGCGGCCACGTTCACCAGGTGCAGGGTCGCGGGCACGGCGGTGCGGACGACGAGCGCGTCGAAGAGCATCGCGGTGATCGAGGAGCCGACGCGTCGCACGACCTTCTCGTCCTCGTCCGGCCGGGCCTGGCTGGTGGCCACGATGCTCAGGCCGAGGTCCGCAGTGGGGGAGATGTGCAGCGGCCGGCCGTCGACGTGGGTTCCCGCGCCGGTGAGCGCGGTGTAGGTCTCGCCGGTCAACGGCAGGTGGACCGCGGTGAGCACCGGCTGGTTGTCGCGCACGAGGGTGGCGGTCACCGCCCACTCCGGCAGGGCGTGCAGGTGGTTGACGTTGCCTTCGGCCGGATCCACGACCCACCACTCGCCGGGCGGCAGCGCCCCGCCGTCCAGCTCGTCCTCCACCCAGCCGGCGTCCGGGCGCAGGCGCGTGAGTCGGGGGCGCAGGATGTCGAGGGCCGTGTCGTCGTTGACGGCGAGCGCGCGCATCAGCTCTTCGCGGGTCTGGTAGCTGACCACCCCGCCGAAGCGCTCGCGCAGCGCCGAACCCGCCTCACGCGCGGCGTTGGCGGTCTGGGCGAGCAGGTCGGCGTCCAAGGCGGCGGCGTCAGTGGTCTGAAGCGTTTCGGACATGGTGAACTCCCTTGTGAGTATGAGGTGTTGGGGGCGTTCGGGCCAAGCTGTGCGCTCGGTCCAGCGCCCTGTTCTCGAAGGTATCCAGCCCCATGATTAACTTCAAATGCATGTAAAGCACGGCTAGGATTACTCACATGCAATTGGATTTGAACCTGCTGGCCGCGCTCGACGCGCTGCTGGAGGAGGGCAGCGTGGCCGGGGCGGCCGCACGCCTGCACGTCACCGCCCCCGCGATGAGCCGGAGCCTGGGCCGAATCCGGCGCACGACCGGGGATCAGATCCTGGTGCGCACCGGCCGCACGATGACCCCGACGCCGTACGCGATCGCCGTCCGGGAACAGGTACACGAGCTGCTGCACCAGGTCCAAGGGGTGCTGGCACCGAGCCGTGAACTCGATCTGGAAACGTTGGAGCGCACCTTCACACTCCGCTGGCACGATTCCCTGGTCGCCATGAGCGGCCCCACACTGCTGTCGGCCGTGCGTGAAGAGGCGCCGGGCGTGCGCCTGCGCTTCATCGCGGAGTCGAGCATCGACACCCCCGAGCTGCGGCGCGGCGAGGTGGACCTGGAGGCGAACGCCAACCGCCCGAGCGCACCGGACATCCGCGCCGAGAACGTGGGCGAGAGCCGCCTCGTCGTCGTCGTGAGGCAGGGGCACCCCCTCACCCGTGTCGGGACCGTCACCGCACAGCAGTACGCCGCCGCTGAGCACGTCACCGTCTCGCGACGTGGAAACCTCGGCAATGCCCTCGACGACGCCCTCGCGCAGCTCGGCCTCACCCGCCGTGTGGTGGCGACCGCGCCCACGGAAGCGGCCGCGTTGGAGTTCGCGCGTGGCTCCGATCTCCTGATCAGCGTCCCCGAAGCCACCACGCGGTCGGCGGCCGCCGACCTCGGCCTGGTCGTGCTCCCCATCCCGCTCGAACTGCCGTCGGCACCGGTGTACCTGTCGTGGCATCAGCGCTACGACACCGACCACGCCCACGCCTGGCTGCGCGGGCTGGCGCGAACCGCGCTGGCCACGGGCGGAGCGTCGTCGTAGTCGGCGCCGCCCGGCCGCTTCATACGTCCATGCACCACCTCGATGCCGCACGGTCGGCCGCTTGCGGACGCGCACGGATCACCAGTCCCCGGCGGTAGGCGTACACGACCGAGCTGAACGGGGCCGCGAAGCCCGAGCTTGCCGAGAAGGCAGGGCACGAACGTCTCGACAGTCTCCTGGCCGCCTACCCCATGTTGCGCCGGCCGTGGGGCGGCCGGAGCGACGCCTGCGGCTCACGATCGCTGATCTGTTTGCCCTGCTCAGTCAGTCGGTCGGATACAAGTCGCTTCAGGAGGCCGTCGCGGGAACGAGGTTGTCGAGTCCCTTCGCACTCCCCGTCGCGGCCTCGATCGAGCGCGGCAGCATGATGCTCTCGTAGGCGCGGACGGCGTCGTCGACGCTGGACTCGGTGACCAGTGCGTGGGCGAGGCCGGCGCCGTCGAGCATGGCGAGGTTGGCGCCCAGTCCGACGGGTGGCATCAGGTGCGCGGCGTCGCCGAGCAGCGTGACGCCGGGAACGTGTTCCCAGGTGTGCGGGGCGGGCAGGACAAACAGGGACCGGTGGGTGAACCCGTGGTCGCTGTTGCGCAGGATGTAGCGCAGGCTTTCGTCCCAGTCGTCGAACAACCTCAACAGATATGTCTGCACGGCCCGCTGGTCGCCGAGGTCGATACCGGCGGCCTCATGCCAGTCCTTGGGCGCGCGGAGGGCGATGTAGGCGCGGATGTGGCCGTTGCTGTTGCGCTGGGCGACCAAGGTCCTGCCGGCGCCCTTCGCCAGCATCGATCCGTTGCCGACCAGCCGCGCGAGGTCGGGATGGCGGGTGTCGCAGTCGTCGAATCCGGTCTCGACGAAGGTGACACCGGTGTAGTCGGGTACGGCGGGTGACAGAGCCGGGCGCACACGTGACCAGGCGCCGTCGGCGCCGACCACCAGGTCGAAGTCCTCGGCGGTGCCGTCGCCGAAGAGCAGCCGGCAGGTGCCGTCCGCCAGCGGGGTGACGCCGGTGACGGCACGGTCCCACCGCACCGTGCCCTCGGTGAGCGAGTCCAGGAGCAGACCGCGCAGCTGGCCTCGGTCAATCTCCGGCCGGCCGCCGTCGGCGGACGGCCCCTGCTGCGCCAGGAGGGAGGCGGTGGCGAAGTCGAGCACGCGCCACTCGTCTCCTTCGGGGCGGGCGAGGGCGTGGAATCGGTCGAGGAGCCCCGCCGCACCGAGCGCGGCCTGGCCGGTGCCGGGATGCATGTCGAGTGAGCCGCCCTGCGGGCGGGAATCGGCGGATGCCTCGCGTTCGAAGACGGTGACGGAGCGGCCGTGTTGCTGGAGGACTCGGGCGCAGGTGAGGCCGCCGAGGCCGGCGCCGACAATCGCGATGCGGGGATCACGAGCAGAGTTCATGGAAGTGTCCCTCGGGAGGTGGGTCAGCGGCCGGGAGACCCGGCGCATCACCAAGAAACCACACTCGCCCAATAAGTGCAATGACTACACTTTCACAGCGAATGCACTTCGAGGTACGGTAGGGGAGTGACCGAACCGACCGGGCGCCGCGAGCGCAAGAAGGCCCAGACCCGCCAGTCCCTGGCCGACGCCGCACTTGAGCTCTTCCTCGAACGCGGCTACGACCAGGTTGGCGTCAAAGACGTCGCCGACCACGCCGACGTCTCGGTGACCACCCTGTTCAAACACTTCTCCGGCAAGGAAGCCCTGGTCTTCGATCAGGACGACGAACTGGAAGCAGAACTCGTCGCCGCCGTGCGCGAACGCACCCCGGGCCAGTCGATCCCGCAGGCGCTGCGCGAGCACCTCCTGCTGAAGCAGACCCAGCTCGCTGTCCATGCCACGGACCCGCGGTTCGCCGACTTCACGCGCCTGGTGCAGGAGACCCCCGCGCTGCGCGACTACGCCCACCGCATGTGGACGCGCCACGAAGCGGCCCTGGCCAGGGCCGTCGCCGAGGCGGTGGGTGCGCCCGAGGATGACGTCAGCTGCGCCGCCCTGGCCCGTTTCGCTCTTGAGGCCCGCAGCCTCATCCTGCGGCACGCCGAACCACGCCGAGCCGCCGACGAGGCCTTCGCGCTGCTCGAACACGGCTGGGCAGCCTCCCATCCGAGCAACTGACCGGGCTGCCGGGCGCCCCGCTTCGCGCGGTGGTGGTGCGCGCGCTCGGGACCCTCGGTGAGGCGTCGTCCCTCGATACCCTGTCGGCCGGCATCGGGTATGAACGACCGGCAAAAGGTATCGGGTGCGGGGGAGGACGCAGAGCAGGCACGGGTCCACGTGATCATGGTGTCTCTACGCTCAGTGATCACGAAGGACGGCCGTGCCCGCGCTGCCGTCTCGAGCGACACGGATCGGGCGGGACACCGAGTTTGCCCTGACAAGGGAGGCCCGCGGGCCGGTGCTCGTGACCAGCACCAAGCTCGGCGCGGCTTGCTACATCGACGACCGCGCCGTCCACCACGCTGGCGACTGGGGCGCCACCCTCGACACCCCCGCCTCACCCTGAGGCGCCGAAGTCAGTAACGCCCAGACCGTTCACCCGGCCAGTGCGGCACTCACCCGGGCCAAGCGGTCGCCGGGCAGGGCGAAGTCATTGGCAGGGTTGCGGAACGAGTACCTGCCGTCGTTGATCCGCGTGCCATTCTCGGTCGCTGCCCAGCGCACCGGACCGGTTAGTCCTTGAGCTTCGAGCATGGCCGTGGCGAGCGGCGCGGCGGACTGCGAGCCCAGGCGGGCACGCAACGCTGCGGCCAGGCGGTCGACGGCCTCCGGCGGTGCGGCGGCGTCCCCGAAGGCGGGCAGCAGGAGCAACAAGCGGGCGTGGGGGTCTGCGACGGTGCCGCAGGGTAGGCCGTTGTCCGCAGCAGCGACCAGGTCCGGCCAGGACAGTCCGGGGCCCATGAAGTGCCCGTCGTCGCGCGCGAGCAGCTCGGCTCGCTCCCAGTTGGGATGGTCCACCAGGTAGTCGACCCCCACCTCGTCAGGAACGGCGCGGTAGACAACGTGGAGCTGGTGACCCGCAGCGAGCGGGATGGTGAAGACGGGCCAGTCGACCCGCTGCCACAGACGCTGTTGGTAGGCCCGGTGGTCCGCCCAGGCATAGCCGGGTCCGAACATCAGCCCACCTGCCCCACCCCCGGCGCAGGAATAGAGGTGCCCCATCCAGAACAACCTCTCGTCCAGCAGCTCGGGGCTCAGGCCGAAGGGACCGTCGTGGTAGCCGGCTATCCGTACGGGAGGTGCATCCGCGTCATTGGTCACGCGGGCCATCATGCCGCGTCGCCGTCCGGTCGACGGAGCTGGCTCCCGACCACGCGATCTTTACGGGACAGCCCTTGGCCGATCAAGCTACGGCGTGACGGTGATTCCCCCGGAATGATCACGACCCGATACGCGCCCTAGCGGATATCCCACTCGCTGGTCGGAACGCAGTCGTGCATCGTGCCGGCCCAGTCGTCGAACGGTGCAACGAGGAACGCGCGCGTCAGGAGGACGTCTCCCGCCCGCTGCGCGCGCAGCATGAAGCCGAGCTCGTCCGACACCGCGTCGCCTTCGACGGACACCGCAGGACTCGTGCCCTGCTCGGTCACGTAGTCGAAGACCCGCTCAGTGAGCTCAGACGGCACCTGCCCGATCAGCCGGAGGGTATCCAGCCATACCTGCGGACCCCACAGGGCGTCGACGGCTGCGCAGGCCAAGACGCCGGAGTCCCTGTAGTAGAGCCTGACAGCGGTCGACCATCCGGGCGCGGTCGTCGCACGAAAGTCGGCTCGCCGGGTCAGGACGCCATGCCGCGACTCGGTCTGAAGCACGGGGCTGGTGAACCCCTCGGCTTCCATGGCCGTGACCGTCTGGTTGTGGCTCATGCCGAAGCGCAACGGCCCCACACTCACGAACGGGGTGTAGTCCCACCGCGCCCGCTCGGCCTCATCGACAACCTGCCACACCCGGCACCAGCCCCCTTCACCCATGCCCCGCGCTGCACCGAGGACTCAGCACCCTACAACCCGCAACGCGAAGCACCGCAGAGAAGGCTAGAGGCATCGAGGCGGACAACTTCACCCGGACCGCCACCTGATCGAGGACAACTGCACCCGGACAGACGCGAGAACAACGACAACTTCAGCCGGACAAGGCCAACTGCACGCGGACAGGACACCTGCCGCACCAAACCCGAGATCAATCGAGGGAATAGTGCACAGTCGGAATAACCCCCTCCCGCCAGTAGTCAAGCACCTGAAGCGCGGCTGCGTTCAGGTCTGGCGCGAGGAGACCGGGCGGATCGTGCGCCGCAGGCTGCACGGCCGGGCCTTCAAAGGCGAGGCCGACCACAACGGCGCCGAGGCCACCTGGGTGATCAGCGCGCCCGCCCATCGGGCCGTCGACGTCCTGGGGCGCCTCCAGCCCGCGCGGCAGAAGTACCTGTTCGCGCTGCTGCCGTCCTCGCCCGGCTACATGCTGCAGCGCGGTCGCAACGAGGCCCGCACGACGAGCACGACCAACCACGACCGGTCCGAATTCCGCGACTGGATCAACACATACTGCCGAGGCACCGGCCGGGACGACGGGATCCCGCCGGTCAACGGCCGGGAGTGGCGGGTCCCCACCAGCCAGTTCCGCCGCACCCTGGCCTGGTTCATCGCCCGCCGCCCCGGCGGCGTCATCGCTGGCGCCCTGCAGTATCGGCACCTGCGTGTGCAGATGTTCGAGGGCTACGCCGGTACCTCCGACTCCGGGTTCCGCGACGAGGTCGAGTCCGAGGAGGCGATCGCCCGCGGCGAGAAGCTCGGCGACCTGATCACCAGCGGCGAGTTCCACCGCCTCACCGGACCAGCCACGGCCGAGGCGGAGAGCCGTCTCGCCGAGTTCGAGCGGCATGTCCAGTTCCAGGGCAAGGTCATCAACGACCCCAAGCGGCTCCAACGCCACATGTCCCGCCACGACCCCCACATCTACCCGGGCCGGTACGTCACCTGTGTCCACAACCCCGACCGGGCCCTGTGCCGCCGGCACGACGGCCGGGCTGGCCCATCGCTGCCGGACTGCCAGCCCCTACGGTGCCGCAACGTCGCCCTGTCCGCCGAGAACACCGACCAGCTGCGAGCGGCCCTGGAAGCCCACGATCGGGAACTCGCCCGCGCGGACCAACTGGCGCCGTTCGTCCGGCACCGCCTCCAGACCCGCCGGCAGGAGCTCGCCGACTTCCTCACCGAAACCGCCGTCGGCCCGGACACCATGACGGAGACACCGTGAGCCACCACCTGCCCGCCGACGAGCAGGTCCGGGCTGCGATGGAGTCCGAACTCGCCGCGAGTGAGGCTTGCGGCCGGCGCGCCACCGTCACCGGCGTCGAGAAGCGGCTCGGCGTCCCCCACGCGACTTTCTACCGGAACTACCCGCAATCGATCGCCTGGTTCAACTCCCAGCTCGCCAGCCGGCACCGCCCGGCCACGGCCCCGAGAGCCGGAATCCGGTCCGACGACGAGGCCGACCGCCTGCGCCGGGAGAACAGCGACCTGCGCAAGCTGGTCCGCATCTACGCCGAAGCGATCCGCCAGCTGACCGTCGACAAGGCCGCCCCGGAGGACGAGCTGCAGGCGCTGAGCGGGGTGACCAGCCTCACCGAACGCCGTCTCCACAACGCGGACATCGGACAGAACTGAAGGTCTCGCATGACCTCGATCGAGGTAGCCACCTGGGGCCTTCGGACTCGTCCCAGCGTCCATGCCTCCGGGGTTGCGGGGGTGTGCTCGGTGGCGCTGGCCGGCTTGGTCCGAGATTCGTGCGGGCCGAGCTGGCTCGTCACGGAGGAGGATCGAGCGCCAGACCCATTCCTGGAGTTCTCGGATACAGGGCCCGCAGGCGTACATCGGTGCCTGTGTGCCGGCCACGCTGGCGGGGCCGGCACACAGGACTTGGGTCCCACGTGCGGACGAGCGACCGGTTCTACTCGGTCCGCAGCGCGGTGGCGGTCCGGGAGCGCGCCGCCCAGCCGGCCGGTAGTAGTGCCCCGAGCAGGGCGATCGCGATCCCGCCGGCCAGCAGCGGGAGCAGTGTCCAGGCGGTGTAGACGTGGGTCGCGCTCGGCGGCAGGTTCCTGCCGATCGCGCTCCCCATCTGGGCCAGCGTCGCCTTCTCCACCGCCATCCCGATCGGGACCCCGATCAGCCCGGCGACCAGGCCGGTGAGGCTCACCGAGGTCAGCACCATCGCGATGGTCTGCTTGGGCGTCATCCCGAGGGCCTTGAAGATCCCCAGGTCGTGGATCCGTTCCCGGGTGTCCTGCACCACGGTGTTCAGCACGCCGAGCGCGGCGACCGCGATCATCATCAGTGTGAGGGTGGCCACCAGGGCGACCATGGTGAGCACCGTGATGCTCGGGTACGTGATGCTCGGGCTGGCCTCGGCGTGCAGCGGGGTCAGTACGGCGGTGGCCGAGGCGGACCAGTCGGAGCCGCTGACGTTGTCGGCCAGCTTGACGTTGAACTGGGTGATGTACGGCGTCAGACCGGCGGCGGTGAACGTGGCATTGTCGGTCATCACGACCCCGTCGCTGGCGGCGTCGAAGTCGATGCCGACGATCCGCAGCGGGAGTCGCTTGTTGTCCTGCGCCACGGTGACGGTGTTGCCGACGTGCAGCCCGACCGACGAGGCCAGGGAGCCGTTGATCACGGCTTCGCCGGGGTTCTGGTACCAGCGGCCGTGCAGCAGCTCCAGGTTGGTCCAGGACAGGTCGCCGGTGGTGGTGTCCACCCTCGCATGCTCCCCCGTCGGCGCGCCGATCACGGTCGCGCCGCTGTTGCCCCAGCCGAACGCGGCCTTCGTGCCCGGGACCGAAGCGATCGCGGCGGCCACCCCGGTGGAGTCCAGGTGGGGGATGGCAGGGCCGCCGCCCGGGGAGTGGAAGCCGGTGGGCGTGCCGGCGGGCAGCACGAGCATCGACCCGGCGCGAAAGCCGGCGGTACCCGTCTCCTGGTACTTGGTGAACGCGGTCTCCAGCCCCGTCGCGAAGGTGACGCTGACCGCGCCGAACAGCACAGCGGCGCCGACCAGCACCGTCCGGGCCGGCTTGGCGAACGGCTGGGCCAGTCCCAGCGACATCGGCCGGGGCAGCGGCAGCCTGCTTGCCAGGCGCTGCGCGCCTTGGCCGCGCTTGGCCTTCGGGGCGCGGCCGACGACCAGGGTCTGCACCGCCGGCATGCGGCCGGCCCGAAGTGCCGGGATGAGCGCGGTGACACCGACGATGACCAGGGTGCCGATCGGCACGACGAGGCTGACCCACACCGGCAGGCCGGTGCTGGCGGCACCGAGCTGCTTGGCGGCTCTGCCCAGGACCGGAACGGCCAGCACGTTGCCCATCAGCGTGCCGCCCACCACGCCGATCGTCGCCGGGATCACGGCTTGTGCGGCGTAGGCGCGGGCCACCTGCCAAGGGGTGAAGCCGAGCGACTTCAGGATCCCGATCCGCCGGATTCCCGAGACCACCGCGCCGCTGACCACGATCGCGATGATCAGCACCGACAGGAACAGGCCGAGGATGCCGAAGACGACCAGGAACGGCACGTAGGACTCCGTGGCGCCGACGGCCTGCTTCTCCGCGGCCAGGTAGGACTGTCCGCTCTCGACCGAGCCGGCCGGTGCGGCAGCGGCGATCGCCTGCTTGTCCGTGGTGAGGTCGGCCTCGGTCCCGGACTTGGCGAACCGGTAGAGCATCTGCTCATCGCTCTTGGCGCTGGCGGCACTCAGCCGCGCGAAGCCGTCGGTGGTGAGGAAGCCGGTCGCGGTGTTGGTCAGCGAGTTCGCAAGGCCGACGACCTTGAACGACGGCTTGCCCGGCAGCGAGTCGAACACCACCGAACCGCTTGGGCAGGCATCGAGCCACGAGAACAGGACGATCTCGTTCGCGCTGGTCGGCCACCTGCCCTGGACCAGGGCCAGTTGGTCCAGACCGGACCTGCCGGCCAGGTCGGGGCGGGTGGTGACGATGACCGGCTCGTTGGCGCTACCGGCCATCGGCACGCCTGGGGAGAAGTTCGCAGGACAGTCCGTGCCGTAGGTCGTGTTCAGGGCTGAGGTGACCGGGTACGGCCCGGACGCCTCGGTGACGCCGGCGGCGTGCGCGGTGGCGGCGGCCTGCGCGGCAGTGGCCTTCGAGCCGTCGAACTGGACCGACAGATGCGCGCCGTTCCGGGCCTTGAAGGCGTGCTCGAACGGGGCCTGCACGGCGGCCAGCAGACCGAGCGAGAGCACCGAGGAGGTGACGGCCGCGAACGTCGTCAGGGCCATGACGAGGGACTGCACCCGACGCCGGCCGACGCCGGAGCGCACGACCTTGCCCAGGGCGCTCATCGGACCGCTCCCGCCGAGCCGTTGGCGGGAGCGGTGGCGGTGGCGGTGGCGGTGGCGGTGGCGGCGGTGGCGGCGGCGCCGCTGAGCGGATTGACCACGTCTCGGGCCACGGCACCGTCCACCAGCTCGATCGTGCGTCGCGCGGTGTTCGCGGCCAGTTGGATGTCGTGGGTCACCAGCAGGATGGTCTGGCCGTCGGCGTTCAGCTCCAGCAGCAGCCGGCGCACGTCCTCGGCCGAGCGCGAGTCCAGCGCGCCGGTCGGCTCATCGGCCAGCAGCAGCGCCGGGTCGTTCATCAGGGCCCTGGCCACCGCCACCCGCTGCCGTTGCCCGCCGGACAGCCGCTGCGGATAGGCATTGGCGTGCCGGTCGATGCCCAGCGAGCCGAGCAGGTCGACGGCCCGCCGCTTCGCTTCGTTCCTGCCCATCCCGGCCAGCTGTGCCGGAACCATGACGTTGTCCAACACGGTCAGGTCGTCCAGCAGGTTGAAGAACTGGAAGACCATGCCGATGGAGGCCCGGCGGTACCTCGCCGAATCGGCCTCGCCGAGCTGGTCGACGCGGATGCCGTCGACGGTCACGGTGCCGCTGGAAGGCTTGTCCAGACCCGCGACCAGGTTCAGCAGCGTCGACTTGCCACTGCCGGAATGGCCGAGGATCGCCACGCACTCACCAGCCGCCACGGACAAGGTCACCCCGGCCAGCGCGGGCGGGCCGTCATCATATTTCTTCGTCGCGTCCTGGAGATCGATCATCGGCTCATTCGTCATGACCATGAACCTAGGAACGGACCATGATCCACCGCGTCGGCCGGCGGATGTCACCTCACCCCCCAGGCCATCGGCCCGGCGGCGTACCCCGCGTACACCCCCGGGACGACGCGCAGAGCCGGCGCCGATCCATACGATCTCCGTATGGAAGAGCTGCTCCAGCGTTTCTCGACATCAAAACCCGTGACCTGGCTGACGGCACAGGCCGTGGTTCTGGCCACCGCCTGCTTCTACGCGCTGATGCTCTTCTGGACGATGCCGGTCCATCAGCTCCGGCGCTACAGCGGCCCGTTCCGGTTCCCCGACGTTGGGCCCGACCAGATGATCGGTCTCTGCGTCGTGCTCGCTCTTCCGATCCTGCTGGTGCGCCGTCTGCCCGCGACGGTCTTCGCGGCGGTCCTGGGCGAAGAAGTAGCCCTCGGCAACCTCTTCGGCGCGCGGCCCTGGATCGTGTTCCTCCTGCTCCTGGTCCTGGCCGGGTACCTCGCCGCCCGGCGGCCGAAGGCTGCCGCCGTCGGCTCCGTCGCGGCCGTCGCGACCGGGTTCGCCGAGCGCACCCTCGTCTCCCCCGGGGACTCCGTCGGCGACGCGGCCCGGGGGGCTGGGCAGTTCGCGTTCTTGTTCGCGGTCGCGTGGGTCTTCGGCGGGGTGTACCGCAAACGCCGTGAATACCGCGAAGCCCTGCACGAGCAGACCGAGGCCCGCGCCGTCATGGCCGAGCGGCTGCGGATCGCCCGCGAACTGCACGACAGCGTCGCGCACAGCATCGGGATCATCACGGTGCTGTCGGGAGCGGCGGCGCGGGTCGTGGAGACCAAGCCCGAGCAGACGCGGCAGGCGCTGACCGGCATCGAGACCACCAGCCGGGAGACGCTGCTCGGGCTGCAGCGCATGCTCGGGGCGCTCCGTCGCGCCGAGCCCGACGACGCCATGCCGCAGGCCGCCCCGCTGGCGCCGGCCGGCAGCCTGGCCGACGTCCCGCAGCTCGCCGAACGCACGGCCGACGCCGGGGTGCGGGTTCAGGTGACCTGGCGGGGAGAGCGGCGTCCGCTGCCGCCGGAGATCGAGCTGTCGGCGTTCCGGATCGTCCAGGAGTCGGTGACGAACGTGGTGCGGCATTCCGGTGCGCGGACGTGCCGGGTCGCGGTCGGTTACGAGCCGACAGGAGTGACGATCGAGGTGGTGGACGACGGGGACGACGGTCTCGGCGGGCCCGGCCGTCCGAGGCCCTCGGCAGCGGCCAGCAGGAGCGGCTTCGGCCTGCTCGGCATGCGCGAGCGGGCGACGTTGCTGTCCGGCCAGTTCAGCGCCGGCCGGCGTCCGGAGGGCGGATTCCGGGTGACGGCGAGGCTCCCGGCATGAGCGTGCGGGTGCTGCTGGTCGACGACCAGCCGCTGATGCTGGTCGGGCTCGCGATCCTGATCGGCGACACCGACGACCTGGAGGTGGTCGGCCAGGCCGGCGACGGCCGCGAGGCGGTGCGCCTGGTGCGTGAACTGCGGCCGGACGTCGTGGTGATGGACATCCGGATGCCGGGCATGGACGGGATCGAGGCGACCCGGCAGGCGACCGCCGAGCCGGACCCGCCCAAGGTGCTGGTGCTGACGACCTTCGACGACGACGAGTACGTCTACGGCGCACTGCGCGCCGGGGCCAGCGGATTCCTGCTCAAGAGCATGGCCCTGGACGCGATCCTGGACGCGATCCGCGTGGTGGCGGCCGGCGACGCGTTGATCGCGCCGAGCGTGACCCGACGGCTGATCGCGGACTTCGCCGGAACCTCCGCCACCCCCGCCACCCCAACGGCCTCCGAACCGGACACCGAGCCCGCCGCGGACTCAAGTCTCATCGCGGGGATCACCGATCGGGAGCGCGAGGTGCTGGCGCTGGTCGGACAGGGACTGTCGAACGGTGAGATAGCCGAGCGGTTGGTGATCAGCGCGGCGACCGCGAAGACGCATGTCGCGCGTCTGTTCGCCAAGCTCGGAGCTCGGGACCGCGTCCACCTGGCGATCATCGCCTTCGAGACCGGACTCGTGCCGCGTAGACGGTAGGGCAGGGGGAGAAGGACGATCGAGACTGCGAGTTCGTCGCGTTCCAGACACGCCAGCACACCCACCTGGGTGAAGTGCTGCGGGGCGGACAACGGACAAAACTGAGAGACCCCCATAAGTTCACCGCCCGTCCGATTCGCTGGCTGCCCGAGATCGCCGACTGGGTCACCTTTCTCTGGGGCAGATCTGTGTTGCGCGATGAGACGAGGCGAATCGGCACAGCTCAGCGGCAGTGTCGAGGACGCTATCGGGTGCAACAGGTGTTGCGGTATCCCTCGCCGGTGTGATGCGAGCGAGGGAGTTCAGCGTCCGATCGCATGGCGTTTCTATGGCTTGTCAGGCGGCGGGCGGTTTTCGTCTGGCGGCAGCGGTACGGGGGAGTTGGTGGACGGTGGTGTCCAGTTCCAACCGAACGTGTCCACCGTGCTGAGGATCCACTGCCGTCCGCGTTCGTCGGCGACGGCCCAGGCATAGGCGAATCGGCGCTCTGATCGCGCTCGACTCCACCACGGTTTGCGGGGTTCGGGAAGAAACGGGATGTTGTCACAGAGGTTGGCGAGCCAGCGAGTGCGGGCGACGTAGTCGTCGTCAGGCCAGTCTCGGATCGGCCTCCGTCTGCCGGACATGGCGCGGATTTCCAGCAGTGCCCACCAGCGAAGCCACGCGCCGACTTCCCAGTCCTCCAGAGTGCGTTTGCGCCGCATTGCCGCCTCCGTCTCCATGGTGCGGTGACTCGACTGCCCACCGACGAGTGTGATGATCGCCGCCCACACCCGAGCCCGCGCCAGCTGGACTGACAGTGTGGCAACTCTCCAAGATCGGCTTGTGATCGTTGTCCTCGAAGGGCTCCGTGCCTGTGTCTGTGCTGCCGCAGACTTGCACCGATGCGGTGACCCAGTTGGTCGCCGCGTCCTTGTCCCGGCCGACCCAAGGACTGCCATCGTGAACGAGCGCGTTCTCACCCCCCGCAACCGAGGCTTCCTCTTCCTCGACTCTCATCCGGTGGGCTGCCAGCAGTTGGTGGCCGACATGTGGCAGTCCTGCCCCGCCCCTGCCGGCCTGCCGGAGGGCACCGGGCCGGTGGCACTGGTCATCGGTTCCTCCGCCGGATACGGCCTCGCGGCCACTCTCGCTGGACTCAAGCGCGCAGGCATTCGCGGGATCGCCGTGTCCTTCGAGAAGGCCCCCACCGAACGGCGTACCGCCACGGCCGGCTGGTACCGCACCGCCACCATCGCTGACATCGCCCGCACTGCCGGGCGGGAGATGGTCTTCCTCAACGGCGACGCGTTCTCCGACACGATGAAGAACCAGGTCGCCGACCTCATCGAGCAGCGTTTCGGCGGCAGGCTGGACTACCTGATCTACTCGGTGGCTGCGCCCCGCCGTACTGACCCCGACACCGGCACCACGTACTCCTCCGTCCTCAAGCCGGTCGGCCAGGCGAACCGCACCAAGACTCTCCTCTTCGACGACCAGGGCGTTCCCGAGGTCCGCGAAGTTGAGACCGGGCCGGCCGAGGGCGACGACGTCGAACAGACCGTGGCCGTGATGGGCGGCGCGGACTGGGAACGCTGGATCGACCACCTCGCCAACCGAGGCCTACTGGCCGACGGCTTCACCACCGCCGCGCTGTCGTACATCGGCTCGCCGCTGACAGCGGCGATCTACCGGCAGGGCACCATCGGTGCTGCCAAGGCCCATCTGGAGTCCACCGCCCGCACCCTGAACGAGCGGCTCGACAAGACGGTGAGAGGGCGGGCCGCGATCTCCGTCAACGGTGCTGCCGTCACCCAGTCCTCCACCGCCATCCCGGGCATCGCCCTGTACACCGGCCTGTTGCGCGGTGTCCTTGGAGAAGATCTGGTCCCGCCGATCCGCCAGCTCGCCGCCCTGTGGGACCAGCTCACCGGTGCCGCCCCGCTCACCTTGGACGACGGAGGCCGGATCCGCCTGGACACCTGGGAACTCACCGACAACATCCAGGCGGCCGTCGCCGAACGCTGGGAGGCCGCCACTACCGACACCATCGCGAGCCTCGCCGACCTTGACTGGTTCCGCGCCGAAGTCTCACGCCTGTACGGATTCTCCGTGCCGGACGTCGACTACACCGCTGCGGTGGCCATCGATGTCCCCTGGCCTGACCACACATCCTGACTCGGTCCGGAGGAACGCCACCGAGGCGTATGAGTGGGGCGCCCGGCCATAGGGCCGGGCCCCCCCCCAAATGCAAACCACCCCCAGCGGCCAGCGGGTGGGAGGGACCGGCCGA
>NZ_JBHVVI010000087.1:0-38518 GCF_042883685.1 Kitasatospora sp. NPDC058190 | reverse complement strand
CAGCCGACGGCTGCCGTCGGATCCGGGCCCGCGGTCGGCACCGGGGGTCTGCGGTCAGGCAGCCCGCCGCGCGTACACCTCGATCTCGATCCTCATCCGAGGGTCGGCCAGGCCGCACACCATCATGGTGGCGGCCGGCCGGACGTCGCCGAAGCAGCGGCGCAGCACCGGCCAGCAGGGCTCGAAGTCCGCGCGCTCGGGCAGCAGGTAGCGCACCCGCACCACGTCGCCGAAGCCGCACCCCGCCTCGGCCAGCGCGGCCCCGATGTTGCGCAGGCACTGCTCGGCCTGCTCCACCACGTCCTCGGAGATCGTCATGGTGGTGTAGTCGAACCCGGTCGTGCCGGACACGTGCACCCAGTCACCGTCCACCACGGCCCGGGCGTAACCGATCTGCTCCTCGAAGATCGAACCGCTGAGGATCGCACGTCGCTCTGTCATGCGCGGAACGCTAGGTGGCCTGCACCGATACGTCCAATACACCATTGGGCATGACGTGATATCCCTGGGCGTATGGAGCAGCGCCCCGAACTCCCCCTCCCCCAGCTGTACGCCTTCACCGTCCTCGCCGAGGAACTCCACTTCGGTCACGCGGCCGCCCGGTTGGGCATCGCCCAACCGCCGCTGAGCCAGCAGATCCGCCGGCTGGAGGAGAAGGTCGGGCATCCGCTGTTCCACCGCGAACCCGGCGGCATCACGCTGACGGCGGCCGGCCGGGAGCTGCTGCCCGCCGCGCGACGGGTACTGACCGAGCTCGCGGACGGCCTGGCCGCCGCCCGCGCCGTCGGCAGCGGCGAGACGGGCCGGCTGCGGATCGGCTTCTCCGCCTCGCTCGCGCTCACCGTCCTGCCCGGCCTGCTGCACACCTTCCGGGAGCGACACCCGGGCGTGCACCTGGACATCCGCGAGATGACCACCGCGCCGCAGCTCGCCGCCCTGCACGACCGGGACATCGACCTCGGCCTGCTGCGCGAACCGCCCGAGGCCGACCCGGAGCTCTGCTTCCGCACCGTGCTCAGCGAGAGCTTCGTCGCCGTACTCCCGTCCACCCACCCGCTCGCCAGTCAACGGAGCGTCCGGCTCGCCCAGTTGGCGGACTCGCCGTTCGTGCTGCTCCCCCGCGCGGTCGGCCCGCAGCTGTACGACCGGATCACCGGCCTGTGCACCGCGGCGGGCTTCACCCCGCGGATCGGGCAGCACGCGGTGGAGTGGCAGACCGTGTGCGCGCTGGTGGAGGCCGGCCTCGGCGTCTCGCTCGCCCCGGCGAGCATCCGGCGCATCCGGCTCAAGGGCGTCGCGTTCCGCCGGATCGAGCCCGCCGCCGACTGCACCCGGGTGGCCGTCGCCTGGCGCCGGAACGACCGGAACCCCCTTGTGGCCCACCTGTTGGCGGCCGTCAGCCAGACCGACCCCACCGCCGGTTAGCCACCGGATCCGGCCGTTGCCGGAGGATGCGCTCCGGATGGACGACGACCCGGGCGAGTTCGTGGTCTCCACCCCGACCCCCCCGGCCACCCCGGGCGCGGTGGCCGCCCTCGCCGGCGGGGAGGCCGGGTAGGCCGCGGGCAGGAAGGGCGTCGCCATCCCGATCGTCCCCGCATGAACCCCGCACGGTCACCCGTCCGACCGTCAACTCCCGCGCGGCAATCGCGAAATGGCATGCACGCCACTAGCCAACCGTCCAGTAGCACCCCTACCGTCGACTCCCCGTGGCTTCGACGGAGGAGCTCGCCTTGCGCCCACGCCCCCACCGCCTCCGATTCCCGGCCGCCGCCCTCGCGTCGGCCCTACTCGTCACCGCCGCCCTGACCACCCCCACCACCGCCACCGCCGTCCCCACCGACACCACGACGGCCGCCGCCGACTACTGCGGCGGCCACTGCACCGACATCCTCCCGCCCGGCGAGAACGGCAACGCGACGCTCGCCGAGATCCTGATCAACCGGATGTTCGGCAGCCGCCCCGCGCACACCGACGACCAGCTCGGCCCGTACGCGGCGCTCGCCTCCGGGTACCCCGGGCTCACCGAGGCCGGACTGCGCGGCTTCTTCAACGACGCCTCCTTCGGCGTCCCCGCCGACCAGGTGGCCAGCACCACCTCTCCGCGCCCGGACGTCACCATCGTGCGCGACAAGGCCGCCGGCATACCCCACATCACCGGCACCACCCGTTACGGCACCGAGTTCGGCGCGGGATACGCCGCCGCGCAGGACCGGCTCTGGGTGATGGACCTGTTCCGGCACGTCGGCCGTGGCGAGCTGTCCGGCTTCGCGGGCGGCGCCGCCGCCAACCGCCAGCTGGAGCAGAGCTTCTGGCAGGCCGCGCCGTACACCGAGGCCGAATTGCAGCAGCAGATCGACGCGCTCGCCGCCCGCGGCGGCCGGGCCGCCCAGGCGCTCGCCGACGCGAACGCCTACCTCGACGGCGTCAACCAGTACGTCACGCAGGCGTACAACGGCCGCACCTTCCCCGGCGAGTACGACCTCACCGGGCACATCGACCCGATCACCAACGCCGGTTCGATCGAACCGTTCAAGCTGACCGACCTGGTCGCCCTGGCCTCCGTGGTCGGCGCGCTGTTCGGCGCGGGCGGCGGCAACGAACTCGCCTCCGCCCAGGTCAAGTCGGCCGCCGAGGCCCGCTACGGCAAGGACGCCGGGGACGCGCTCTGGAAGTCGCTGCGCGAGGCCGACGACCCCGAGGCGGTGCAGACCCTGCACGACGGGCAGAGCTTCCCGTACGCCACCGTGCCCGACCAGCCGCAGGGCCAGGCGCTGCCCGACCCCGGCTCGGTGGTGCCCGAGCGGATGATCTACGACGCCACCGGCTCGGCGGGGTCGGCCACGACCACCGCGAACGGCGTCCTGCCCGGCAACCTGCTCACCGCGAAGCACGGCATGTCCAACGCCCTGCTGGTCTCCGGCGCGCACACCGACGACGGCCACCCGGTCGCCGTTTTCGGCCCGCAAACCGGTTACTTCGCCCCGCAGTTGCTGATGCTGGAGGAGATCCAGGGCCCCGGGATCAGCGCGCGCGGCGCGGCCTTCGCGGGCCTGAGCTTCTACGTGCAGCTCGGCCGCGGCCAGGACTACGCCTGGAGCGCCACCTCGGCCGGGCAGGACATCACCGACACCTACGCCGTCCCGCTCTGCACCACCGACGGCTCGCCGGTCACCACCGCCGCCAACTCCTACCTCTGGCACGGCCAGTGCCTGCCCTTCGACCGGCTGGAACGCAAGGACGCGTGGAGCCCGACCACCGCCGACTCCACCCCGGCCGGCTCCTACACCCTGGTGATGTACCGCTCGAACTACGGCCTGGTGACCGCCCGGGGCACCGTCGGCGGCACGCCCGTCGCGTTCACCTCGCTGCGCTCCACCTACCGGCACGAGGCCGATTCCATCATCGGCTTCCAGGAGTTGAACGACCCCGGCGCGGTCCACGACGCGCCGAGCTTCCAGCAGGCGGCGCAGGACATCAACTACACCTTCAACTGGTTCTACGCCGACTCCCGTGACATCGCGTACTACAACTCCGGCAGCAACCCGGTGCGCGCCCCCGGCGTCGACGCCGGTCTGCCCGTCCTCGCCCAACCGGCCTACGAGTGGGCCGACTTCGACCCGGCCACCAACACCGCCCGGTACACCCCGCCCGCCGAGCACCCGCAGTCCGTCGACCAGGACTACTACGTCTCCTGGAACAACAAGCAGGCCGACGGCTACACCACCGCCGGCTTCGGCAACGGCTCGGTGCACCGCGCCAACCTGCTCGACGACCGCGTCAAGGCGCTGCTCAAGGACGGCGGCAAGGTCAGCCGGGTCTCGCTCACCCAGGCCATGGAGAGCGCCGCGCTCACCGACCTGCGGGCCGAGGACGTCCTCCCCGACCTGATCCGGGTCCTGCGCAGCGGGCCGGTCACCGACCCGGCGACCCTCACCGCGCTGCAACAGCTGGAGGCCTGGCTCGCCGACGGCGGCCAGCGGAAGGAGACGTCGGCCGGCAGCCACACCTACGCGGACGCCACCGCGATCCGGGTGATGGACGCCTGGTGGCCGCTGGTCGCCGACGGCGTCATGCGGCCGGGGCTCGGCGACCAGCTGTTCACCGCCCTGACCGGCGCACTGCAGATCAACGAATCGCCCTCCGGCGGGCAGACCGGCGCCGCCGCCAGCGGTCCGGTGAGCGCCAACGAGTCCATCCCGCACAAGGGTTCGGCCTTCCAGTACGGCTGGTGGAGCTACCTGGACAAGGACCTGCGGTCCGTCCTCGGCGACCCGGTCGCCGGACCGCTGGCCCGCCCGTTCTGCGGCGCGGGCGACCTGACGGCCTGCCGGAACGTGCTGCTGAACACCCTGAGCCAGGCGGCCGCCCAGACCCCCGCCCAGGTCTACCCGGGCGACGGCGACTGCTCGGCCGGCGACCAGTGGTGCGCCGACACCATCATCCAGCGGCCGCTGGGCGGGGTGACGGACGACAAGACCACCTGGCAGAACCGGCCGACGTACCAGCAGGTGGTGCAGTTCGCCGGCCACCGCTGAGCCTTCGAACCGGCCGCCGGCGCCCAGAGACGGGGGCGTCGGCGGCCGCAGCACGCTCAGTTCAGCCGCTTGGCGACCTTCTGCTCGGCCTCCCGCAGATAGCGGGCCTGGTCCCTGAGCCGCTTGCCGGCCCCGTTGTAGAACGGCGGGCTCTCATTCGTGGCCATCCGGCCGGAAAGGGCCGTCGCCAGCTCCGCCACGACCTCCACCAGATCGGCGAGTGCACCCAGCATCACGGGCTCATCCGCTGCCGGGACCTTGTCCCGCCCGCTCTCCCGCGCCTTCGGCAGCGCGTTCTCCCGCAGCTGCCGCCGCGCCTCGCCCACCGCGTCGACCATCGCCCGCATGCCGCTGTCCATGCCGCCCCCAGGTCCTGTCCGGTCTCCGACGTCCCGGTGAGTGTGCCCTCCCGCAGGGGAATCAAAAACCCTACCCTGTAGCACCTGAAACACGGCTATGGTGCTTACATGGCAGCAGACGACTCCCTCGCGACCGGCCAGCGCTCGCTCGGCGACCCCGACCTCCACTACCCGCTCTGGCCCCCGCTCACCGCAGGTTGCCCGCGGACCGGCTCGGAGGACGTCTCCTACCCCGTCGAGGTCGACTACGCCTACGACAAGGTCGACCCGGCCGGCCTGTTCGCCCCCGCCAGGGGCCGCGGCGGACTGGAGCGGTGGGCGCCGCTGCTGCCCCCGCTGCTCGCGCCGGGCCTCGGCGAGGGCGCCACCCCGCTGGTGGAGATCCAGCCGGGCGTCCACATCAAGGACGAGTCCCGCAACCCCACCTGGAGCCACAAGGACCGGCTGAACCGCTGCACCGCCGGCGCCGCCGTGGGTGTCGGCGCGCCCGGCATCGCGGTCGCCTCCTCCGGCAACCACGGCGCCTCGGCCGCCGCCTACGCCGCCCGCGCCGGACTGCCCTGCGTCGTCTTCACCGGCCCCGACGTGCCGCCCGCCGTGGACGCGTTCCTCAACGCCTATGGCGCGGTGGTGCTGCCGGTGCCGTGGGAGGCCCGCTGGCCGCTGCTGCGGCAGGTGGTCGAGCGGTTCGGCCTGCACCCGGTCAGCAACCTGACCACCACCCACACCGGCCACGCCTACGGCCCCGAGGGCTACAAGACCGTGGCGTACGAGATCTTCCAGGATGTGGGAGTGCCGAGCGCGGTGTTCGTGCCGACCGGCTACGGCGAGCTGCTGTTCGGGGTCTGGAAGGGCTTCGCCGAGCTGCGCCGCCTCGGCCTGGCCGACCGGGTGCCGCGCCTCTTCTCCTGCGAGTCCGCAGCCTCCGGCCCGCTGCGGCGGGCGATCGCCCAGGGCGTCCCCGCCACCCGCGTGACGGTCGGCCCGAGCGACGCCTACTCGATCGCCTCCCCGGTCAGCGGCTACCGGGGCGTGGTCGCGGTGCGCGAGAGCGGCGGCCGGGCACTGATCGTGGACGACAGCCAACTCGCCGACGCCCAGCGCGAGCTGGCCCGCGCGGGCCTGTGGGCGGAGCTGTCCTCGGCGGCCGGCCTGGCCGGCCTGCGCAGTCTCGGCGACGAGGCCCTGGGCGAGGGCCCGGTGGTCTGCGTCTCCACCTCCAGCGGCTTCAAGGACAAGGCCGTGGGCAGCCGCCCGACCACCCCGGCCACCCCCGAGTGGGCGGACGTCGAACGCCGCCTGCGCGCCGCGGGCATCACCGGTTAGCGCTTCACCGCGTGCCCCAGGTAGGTCACTTGCGGCCGGGCGGCCTGGGACAGGACGAAGTCGACCAGCGGTGGGATCTCCTCATCGGTGATCCTGCCGCTTCGGCGCGCCAGGATCGCCCGGACCAGGCTGAGCGCGTTCCGCGGCTTGAACTCGCGGATGTCCCGGTTGCGCAGGCCGCTCCGGGCCAGTGCGGCGGTGACCTCGTCCGGGGTGCGCAGCCGCCCGGACGCATAGCGACCGGGCGGCATGATCCGGGTCATCGGCACGGTCTGGAAGGCGCCGAGGTAGACCAGCCGGGAGATCGCGGTGCGGCTGACGGTGTCGTAGACGAGGGAGCCGCCGGGGGCGAGCACCCGGGCGGCCTCACCGATCTGGCCCACGACCTGGGCATCTCCCGCAAGGTCCTGGCCGCCCGGCTGGCCCGGCTGGTCGACGAGGGCGTCCTGGTCCGCGAGCGGTACCAGGAACACCCGCCTCGCGAGCACTACCGAGCCACCGAGAAGGGCGCCGAACTGCACGCCGTGCTGCTGGCCCTGATGACCTGGGGCGACCGCTGGTACGCGGGCGAGGCCGGCCCGCCGGCCCGGATCCGCCACCTGGACTGCGGGCAGGACACCACGCCCGTGATGGCCTGCGGCCACTGCGGCGGGCCGCTCACCTCCGCCAACACGACCGAACTGCCCGGCCCCGGCGGCCGAACCGGCCCCGGCACCCAGGTCCTGGGCCCGCTCCTCGCCGCCCGAACCGCCTGAACCGCCTGAACCGCCCGAGCCGCCCGAGCCGCCCGAGCCGCCCGAGCCGAACACTGACGAACCAGCGGTGACGCCCGATCAGCCGACGCCCGGGGCACCGCCAGGCCGAGGGGCCCACTCTCCCCCTGAACTACGCCGCGGCCCGCCCCCGCCGCACCAGCCACCAGGTCACCGCCAGCGACACCACGAACAGCGTCAGGTTGATCCCGTTCTCGATCAGGTGGAAGGTCCCCAGCCGGCCCTCCGGCTGCAGGCTCTGCTGTATCCCGACGTACCCCTGCTGCTTGAGACAGGAGAAGAAGGCGTCCCCCCGCCCGTCCGGGATGCTGCCACAGGCGTGCGACATCACCTCGCTGTACGGGTGGACCTGCCCGGCCGCGTCCACGAACGGCGCCTTGCCTCCGTCCAGCACCAGTTCGTTGGGCACCGCGGCGAACGGATCGCCGCCCGCACCCCGGTCCGGCCCCAGCGGAATGGTCTGCGTCACCGGGTCCATCAGGTGCGGCCGCAGCCGATCCATCAGCGTGGTGTGCCCGCCGAAGGCGCCGAGCACCACGACCAGCGAGGGCAGCACCCGGCGCAGCGCGGCGCCCACCGCGACGCCGAACATCCCCCAACCGAGGCCGAGCGTGAGCGGCATCCAGCCGCCGGCCTGGAAGAGCGTCCCCTCGAACAGGCTGCGCCGGTCGGCGAGGTGGACCAGCTGGGCGACGTGCAGGCACTCACCGGCGAGCGCGGCGGCCAGCGCGCCGATGACGGTGCCGAGCACGGCGAGCTTGCCGAACAGCCAGCGCAGCGGGGTGATGTCCTGGGACCAGGCGAGCATCAGCGTGCGCTGCTCGTACTCCCGGGCCAGCAGCGGCGCCCCGATGAACATGCCGAGCATCGCGGGCAGGAAGACCACCAGGTTCAGCTGGTAGCCGGCGATGTCGGAGCCGTCCCTGATCCGGGCGAGCCGCTCGTCGGCGACGGCCTTGGCGCAGTCCGGCCCGTGGCACAGGTCGATCGCGCTCTGCAGGTCGGAGGCGTTGACGGCCATCCAGACGAGCAAGGCGGCCGTCAGGGCGGTGGCGCCGATCAGCACCGTACGGTGCTGGCGCCAGGTGAGCCAGAGGATGCCGCGCCACAGGTTGTCGCGGGCGGCGGGCGCCGGCCGGGTGGTGGCGGCGGGCGGCGGGGTGGTGGTCGGGGCGCTCACCGGACGGCCTCCCCGAGCGAGGACTTGAGGTACGCGAGCACGATGTCCTCCAGGGTGACGGGGTGCCCGGACCAGCCGGGGGCCTCCAGCGGGGTCGCCGCGCCGAGCAGGGTGCGCACCGTGAAGGTGGACTGCCGGGCGGTGTGGTTCTCGTGCACGACCTCGCCCTCGACCGGCGGCCGGTCGGCCCGTGGACCGGTCAGCCGAAGGTGCTGGGCGAGGAGGTCCTCGGCGTCGCCGTCGAGGATGTTGCGCCCGTGCGAGAGCAGCAACAAGTGGTCGCCCACGCCCGCGAGTTCGGCCACCACATGGGTGGAGAGCAGGACGGTCATCCCGGTCTCGGCCACCTCGCCGAGCAGTTCGCCGGTGACGGCCTTGCGGGCGACCGGGTCGAGGTTGGCGAGCGGCTCGTCCAGCAGGAGCAGCGAGGGGCAGGCCCCGAGCGCGACGGCCAGCGCCACCTGGGCCTGCTGCCCGCCGGAGAGCTTGCCGCAGCGCCGGTCGAGCGGGATGTTGAACCGCTCCAGCCAGGCGAGCGCGCGCGACTGGTCCCACACCCGGTTGGTGTGCCGGCCGAAGTTCAGCATGTCGGCGGCGCTGAAGTCGCGGTAGAGCGGCTTGTCCTGGGCGAGCAGCACGACCCGGCCGCCGACCCGGTACTCCCCGGCGGTGGCGTCCAGCATGCCGCTGACGATGCTCATCAGGGTCGACTTCCCGGCGCCGTTCGCGCCGACCAGGGCGACCACCCCGCCGGCCGGGAGGGTGAAGGTGCAGTCGTCCAGGGCGGTGACGCCCCGGTACCTCTTGGTCAGCCCGCGCACCGTCAGGGCCGGTTCGACGGCGGTCACGCCCGCACCCCGTGCCAGCCGGCCCCGCCGGTGGCCCGCTCGGCGGCGGCGCGGCCGTCGGTGACGCGCTCGGCGGCGGCGCGGTCAGCGGCGGCCGGCTCCTCGGCCAGCACCGCGGTGACCAGGGCCTTGACGTCCTCGTCCTCCAGCCCGGCCCGGCGCGCCTCGACGACCCAGCGGGCGAGGCCGCTGCGCAGCCGGGCCATGTCGTGCGGGTCGACGGCGCCGAGCGAGCCGGTGACGAAGGTGCCGGAGCCCTGGCGGGCCTCGACCAGGCCGACGTGCTCCAGCTCCTTGTAGGCCTTGAGCACGGTGTTGGCGTTGACCGTGCACGAGACGACGACGTCCCGCACGGCCGGGAGGCGGTCCCCGGGCCTGAGCACTCCCAGCCTGAGCGCCTCCCGCACCTGACGTACGAGCTGCGCGTAGGCCGGGAGGCCGTCCGCCCGGTCCACATGGAATTCGATCACGGGGCATCTCCTCGCATCGTTGAGGCCTACCCCTGAATTGTTGTGGTCCAGTAGAACACTAGTCAATCACTACACTGAAACTCTTTCAGATCCGACGGTGCGTCAGAGCTTGACCAGCACCTTCCCCCGGCTCGCCGAGCGGTCCTCGTAGAGGCTGCGGTACGCCGCCGGAATGCCGTCGAACCCCTGGTGGACGGTCTGCCGGTAGCGCAGGTCCCCGCTGCGGACCAGCGCGCCGAGGTCCCGCCGCAGCGCGGCCCAGTTCTCCTCGGTGAACCACTCCAGTGAGAAGACGCCGCGGATGGTGGTGCGGGGGAACATGATCATCGGCAGCAGCCGGGGCCCGGCCCACTCGCCGCCGACCTGGCTCCCCCACTGCCAGCAGACGGCCACCCGGCTGTCCACCGCGAGCATCCCGAACACCACGTCGGTGAGCGTGCCGCCCAGGCTGTCGAAGTAGCGGTCGACCCCGCCCGGGGCGAACCCGGCCAGCTCCTTGGCCACCCGCTCCGGATCGTCGCCGTCGCGGTAGTGCAGCACCTCGTCGAAGCCCAGTTCCCGCAGCCAGTCCCCCTTCGCCGGGGTCGCCGTGGTGCCGATGACCCGCGCACCGCGGCGCTTGGCGAGCTGCCCGACCACCGAGCCGACGGCGCCGCCGGCCCCGCTGACCACCACCGTCATACCGGGTCGCACGTCGAGGAACTTCTCCACCGTCCCCCAGGCCGTCATCCCGGGCCCGCCCAGGAGGCCGAGCGCGGTGGTGATCGGCAACTGCTCGTCGTAGTCCGCGCGGTCCAGCCGGCGGTAGGCCGGGAACACCATCGGGAAGGTGCCGGTCCGCCAGGGCACGGGTGCGCCGTTGCTGATCACGTGGCTGCGCCAGCCGCCGAAGCCCTGGACCAGGTCGCCGACCGCGAACCGCGCGGCGGGCCCGGCCCGCACCACCTCCATGATCGAGTCGGCGCCCATGTGGTCGCCGATCGGGGTGTCCAGCGCGATGCCCTGCAGGTACGGGTCCACCGACACCCACCGAGTGCGCAGCAGCATCTCGTCCTCGGCGAGCCGGACGTCCACCTCCTCCACGACCTTCCGGTACATCCGGTCCACGTCCGGCACGCCGTCCAGGTGCTCCCGGACGACCCACTTCTCGACCCTCACGAAGGGACTCCAAACTGCCGGTCGTCGGGTCCGACCGGCTCGGTGATCAGGGTGGGCGGCGGCGCGCTGTCGTCCACCTCGGCGGTGAACGGCCTGCGGTCGTCGCGGCAGATGAACTGGACGACGTGCCGGCCGGCGGCGGCCGCGCGGATCAGGCCACCGGTGGTCGCCCAGACCCCGGAGAGGTAGAAGTCGGCCAGGCCCGGCAGCCCCGGGCCGTTGCGCCTGATCTCCTCCTCCAGGGTCTCGCCGCTCTCCACGAACGGCTGCCAACCGAGCACCGTGCCGTCGTAGTTGCCGGTGTAGCGGACCTGGGTGAGCGGGGTGGAGACGTCCTTGACGGCCACCGCGTCCCTCAGCCCCGGGTGGTGCCCGTCCAGGAACTCGATGACGGCGTCGCGCACCCGGCGCTTCTCCCGTTGGTACTCCCGGCCCCGGCCGACCGGCAGGGTGTGCAGTTCCTCGCCGCGCCGCAGCCGGGGCGCCTGCTCGGGGCCGGTGCTCAACCGCCGCCAGGGGGCGATGTCGCAGAAGTAGCTGGCGTAGACGACGGTGGTCGACCCGGGCGACAGCTCCGGGTAGTGGCGGCTGCGGAACTGGATGTTGATGCTGGGGTGCCGGATGCCGGTGAGCCGCGCCGCGAACTCCTCCTCCAGCAGGTAGGTGGTGCACGGGTCGCCCGCCGGGAAGGGCCGGCGCAGGCCGAGGAAGACGGTCAGGTAGCCGGGGAAGACCATGCCCGGTTCGGTGAGCGTCTCGGTGTACAGCCGGCGGTAGGTGTCGTTCAGGTAGCGGCCCTTGAGCAGGTCCATCACGGTGGTCCGCCCGTCGCAGGCCGCCACCACGATGTCGGCCCGCACCTCCCGGCCGTCGCTGAGCCGCACCCCGACCGCCGCGTCCCGCTCGACCAGGATCTCGGTCACCTTGGCGTTGTAGGTGATCTCCCCGCCGAGCCGCCGGTAGCGCTGCTCGACCGAGCGGGCCAGGCCGAGCGAGCCGCCCTCCGGAACTCCAGCCGACTTCCCTGCGTGCGAGGCGAGTTGGAAGTAGGTCGGCAGTACCGGGAAGTTGGGGTGCTTCTCGTACAGCACGAAGTTGAACGCCTCGCGCAGCAGCGGGCTGCGGAACCGCGCCGAGTAGTCGCTCATCAGCACCGTGATCGAGCGCCGGATGACGTTGACGTACGGCAGGAAGGAGGCCAGCATCCGCCAGCGCTCCCAGCGGCCCATCAGCCCGACCGGCTTGAGGAAGGGGTAACGGGTCAGCGCCACGCGGAACGTGCGCAGTCCGGCGCAGAACTGCCGGATCTGCCGGGCGTCCTCCGGGGCGAGGTCCAGCAGGTGGGCCTCCAGCCGGTCCGGGTCGGAGTAGAAGTGGACGGCCCGCCCGTCCCGGGTGCGCACCACGTTGAAGACGTCGAAGTTGCGCATCCGCTTGCCCTGCAGGGCGCCGAGTTCGAGCCAGATCCGGTGCATCTCGTTGCCCGGCCCGCTGCCCAGCAGCCAGCTCACGCAGCAGTCGAAGGTGAACTCGCCGCGGTCCCAGGCGGTGCAGCAGCCGCCGGGCAGCTCGTGCATCTCCAGGATCCGCGTCCGGTAGCCGTTCATCTGCGCGTAGCAGCCGGTGGACAGGCCGCCGAGCCCGCCGCCGATGATCACCATGCTCTGCCGGCCGCTACTCGTCCCCGTCATTCCGGCCCTCCGACGGTCATCCGGCCCACGGTGGCCCGGTCGAGTTGCGGCAGGCGGCCCCACTTGCCCGCGTGCCAGGGTTCCTGGTTGTCGCTGGGCCAGGCCCGGAACGGTAGACCGAGTTCCCGGCAGAGGTACTGGGCGGCGTACCGGCCGCTGGTGGCGGCCCGGATCAGTCCGCCGAGCGAGGTCCACTGCCCGGCCATGGAGAAGCCGCTGAGCCCCGGCAGCCGCATCCGGTCCCGGTTGACCAGGCGGTTGGCGGCGTCCTCGGCCTCGGAAAAGGCCTGCCAGGCGAGGATGCTGCCGTAGGTGTTGCCGGTGAAGCGCTCCGTGGTCACCGGCGAGGCCACGTCGACGAGTTCGATCCGCCCGCGGAGGCCGGGGTGGGTCCGGGTCAGGAACTCCCGGACGAACGCGGCGACTTCCTGCTTGCGCGCCCGGTAGGCCCGGCGGTCGCGCACCCGCAGCTCCTTCCAGGAGCGGTAGTCGCTGAAGTAGGTGCAGTGCAGCACCGACTTGCCGGGCGGCGCGAAGCCCTCGGCGTAGTCGGAGCGCAGCTGCACCACCAGGCTGTGCTGGAGCGAGCCGGGCAGCCGGGCGGCCTGCTCGGGCGTGAGCAGGTAGGTGGTGCTGTGCGGCTCGCCCGCCGGCAGCGGTCCGTCGACGCCGACGAAGGCGGAGACCACGGCCGGGTAGAGGTTGCCGGGCTTGTCCAGCAGTTCGCCGTACAGCCGGTCGGTGGCCGGGCTGGAGTAGCGGCCCGCCAGCAGCCGGTCGAGCACCGTCGGCCCGTCGCAGGCGGCCACCACGTGGTCGGCGAAGTGGCGTGAGCCGTCCCGCAGTTCGACGCCGACGGCACGGCCGCCCTCGACCAGGATCCGGTCCACCCGGCAGCGGTAGCCGATCACCCCGCCGAGCGAGGTGTACCGCTCCTCCACCGATCGGGCCAGTCCGAGCGAACCGCCCTGCGGGAAGCCCGCGTTGCCGGTGTGCGCGGCGGCCAGGGTGTACAGGTACGGCAGCAGCGGGAAACCGGCCGGCTCCTGCAGGAACATGGTGGGGAAGGCTCGCCGCAGCAGCGGGTCCTGGAAGCGCTCGGCGAAGCCGCTCATCGAGGTGGTCGCGGTGCGCCAGAACAGCCGGAAGGCGGGCAGCAGGGTGCGCAGGGTGCGCAGCCGTTCGGCCGGGGTGCGCAGCGGCGGCGGGGTGAGGTCCCAGGGCAGGTCGATCGCGGCGAAGCGGCGCAGGTCCTTGCAGAAGGCGCGGATCGGCGCGGCGTCGCCGGGGGCGAGGGCCAGCAGGTGGGCCTCCAGCCGGTCCGGGTCGGTGTGGAAGGTGACGGCCCGGCCGTGCTCGTCGACGACCCGGTTGAAGGTGTCGAAGTGGGTCACCGACTTGCCGTCCAGGGCGCCGAGTTCGCGCCAGACCTGGTGGGCGCCGGTGCCCTCGGCGGTGCCGATCAGCCAGTCGATGCAGTAGTCGAACAGGTAGCCGTGCCGGGACCAGGCGGTGCAGCAGCCGCCGGGCAGCACGTGCTTCTCGAAGATCCGGGTCTCCAGGCCGCTCATCTGCGCGTAGCAGCCGGTGGCGAGGCCGGCCAGGCCGGCCCCGATCACGATCACCCGGAGCGGGCCGCCGTCGGCCCGCTCCCTGGCGGACCAGTCCGGCCCGCGGTCACCCGCGGCCATCGACGGCGCCTCCGGCCAGGATGGCGCCCGCCAGTTCGGCGTTGCGGGCCGCGAACTCGCCGTCGAGCATCTCGGCGTGGTCGCCGTGGCCGGTGTACACGGCGGTGCCGGTGGTGGAGGCGCCGTGCCAGGAGCCGGGCTCGCCGCCCTCGTGCACGGCGAGGCGCTCGCGCTCGCAGACCACGTCGAGCCGGGCGCTCACCGTGCCCGTGTTGGGGGTGCGGCTGCAGAACTCCAGGTAGTCCCGGGCCTGTTCCAGGGTCTCCTGGGCGACGATCCGCGAGCCGGTGTGCCGGTGCAGGTGCTCGCGCAGCTCCCGTTCGAAGACCGCCACGTGCTCCTCGCCCAGGTCGAAGGCCGCCAGGCTCCGGTAGGCGTCCACCAGCAGCACCGAGCCGACGGCCCGGCCGCGCCGTTCCAGTTCCTTGGCCACCTCGAAGGCGAGGTTGCCGCCGAGTGAGTAGCCGAGCAGGACGTACGGGCCCGGCTCGTGCAGCGCCTCGACCAGGTCGGCGTAGCGGGCGGTCTTGTCGTCGCCGGTCAGGTAGTTGAAGGCGGCGATCCGGTGCTCGGGCAGGTGCGCGGCGAGCTGCCGGTAGACCAGGCCGTGGCCGCCGGCCGGCGGGAAGCAGAAGACCGTACGGGCTTCGGGCGCACCGGAGTTGAACCAGAGGTGGGGTTCGCCGCCGGCCACCTCCCCGGTGATGATCTGCTCGACGGTGCGGGCCATGCCGTGCAGGGTGGTGACCTTGAACAGCAGGCCGACCGGGATGCCGATGTTGAACTCGGTCTGGAGGTGGTGGATCAGCTCGATCAGCCGGATGGAGCTGCCGCCGAGCTCGAAGAAGTCGTGCTGGAGGCCGACTTCGTCCAGGCCGAGCAGGTTCCGCCAGTGCTCGGCGACCCTGGTCTCGTAAAGGGTGACGGGCGGTTCGTGCCGCTCGGCGCCGGTGTCGGCCTTGGGCTCCGGCAGGGCGGCGAGGTCGACCTTGCCGTTCGGGGTGAGCGGCAGGGCGGGCAGTTCGGTGAGGTAGGCGGGGATCATCACGGTGGGCAGGTGTTCGGCGAGGTGGCGGCGCAGTTCGCGGCGGTCCAGCTCGACGCCCTCGGCGGCCACCAGGTAGGCGGCCAGTACGGCTTCGCCCGCGGAGTCCTGCCTGACGGCGACACAGGCCTGGGCGAGTTCGGGCCGGGCTGTGAGGTGGGCCTCGATCTCTCCGAGCTCGATCCGGTGGCCGCGCACCTTGACCTGGTTGTCGATCCGGCCGAGCAGGTGCGCGGTGCCCGCGGTGTCCCAGTGGCCGAGGTCGCCGGTGCGGTAGAGCCGCAACGGCGTTCCGTCGAACTCCAGGGTGGTGAAGCGCCGTTCGGTCTGCTCCGGGTCGTTCGGGTACCCGGCGGCGACGCCCGCGCCGCCGATCCACAGCTCGCCGGGCACCCCGGCCGGGACGGGCTCGCCGTAGCGGTCGAGGATGTAGAGCGCGCTGTTCGGGAAGGGCCGGCCGATCGGGACCATCCGGCCCGGTTCCAGCTCCTCGGTGGTGCCCTCGTAGTAGCTGGTGTCGACGGTCGCCTCGGTCAGGCCGTAGGAGTTGACCAGCCTGGTGTCCGGCCCGCACAGGGCGCGCAGCCGCCGGTGCTCGGCGGCCTTCCAGGAGTCGGAGCCGACGATCAGCAGCCGCAGGAAGTCCAGCCGCAGGCCCTCGCGTTCGCAGTGGGCGAGCAGGGCGCGGGCCACCGCGGGGACGAACTCGCCGCAGTCGACGGCCTCCTGGCGCATCACCCGGTGCAGCCGGGCGGTGTCGAAGAGCAGTTCGCGGTCGACCAGGACGAGGGTGCCGCCGGTGCCGAGCGCCCGGGCGAGGTCGCCGGAGAACACGTCGAAGGCGGTCCCGGCCATCTGCAGGTGCACCCGGGCCTCGGTGTCCAGCCGGTACTGCTCGCGCCAGCCGGCCGTGACCGCGGCCAGGTTGCGGTGGTCGACCCGCACGCCCTTGGGGCGCCCGGTGGAGCCGGAGGTGTGGATCACGTACGCGGCCCGGTCCGGGTCCGCGGCGGGCAGCGGCCCGGCAGCGGTGGCCGGTCGCTCCAGCTCCTCCAGGGTGATCAGCGGCGCGGACAGTTCGGCCGGGAGCGGGCGTCGCTCGTCCACCACGACCAGGGCCGCCCCGGCGTCGGCCACCTGGTACGCCAGCCGGTCGGCCGGGTGTCCGGGGTCGAGCGGCAGGTAGGCGGCGCCGGCCCGCCAGATCGCCAGCAGGGTGGTGATCAGCTCGGGTGACTTGTCCAGGCAGACCGCGACCACCGAGCCCTCGCCGACGCCCAGTTCGCGCAGCCGTACGGCGGTGCGCCCGGCGCGCCGGTCGAGCTCGCCGTAGGTGACCCGCCGGACGCCGTCCCGGCCGGGGGCCACCACCGCGACCGCCTCCGGGTGCTCGGCGGCGGCCTTGGCGACCAGCTCGGGCACCGGCACCGCGTCGTCGATCCGCCGCTCGACGCCGCTGAACTCGTCGAGGATCAGGCGGCGTTCAGCCTGGTCCAGCATCCGCAGCCGGCCGACCGGCTCGCCTTCGGCGGCCCTGGTCATGGCGTCCAGCAGGTTGCGGTAGTGCGCGGCCAGCCGCTGGACGGTGGCGGGCTCGAAGAGATCGGAGTTGTACTTGAACACGCAGTGGAAGCAGCCGTCCGACCGGTCCTCGTAGGCGGACAGGGTGAGGTCGAACTGCCCCTCTTCCTCCGGGAGTTCGATGTACTCCAGGCGGTATCCGAAGCGTTCCACGGCGACCTTGTGGGTGAGCAGGATGAACATCGCCTGGAACACCGCGGAGCGGCTCGGGTCGTGCTGCAGCCCCAACTGCTCGACCAGCAGCGGGAACGGGTACTCCTGGTTGTCCAGGCCGCCGAGCACGCTCTCCCGCACCCGGGCCAGCAGCTCGGCCACCGTCGGCTCCCCGGCCAGGCTCACGTGCAGCGGCAGCGGGTTGACGAAGTAGCCGTAGACGGAGGCGAACTCCTCCTGGGTGCGGCCGGTGACCGGGCTGCCGACCACGATGTCCGGCTGCCCGGACCAGCGGTGCAGCAGCAGGTAGTAGGCGCCGAGCAGCACCATGAACGGGGTGGCGTTGTGCGCGCGGGCCAACTCGTGGACCCGCGCGGAAAGTTCGGCGTCCAGCTGGAAGAACTCGGAGGCGCCGTTGTGGGTCTGCACCGCCGGGCGCGGCTTGTCGGTGGGCAGTGCCAGCACCGGCATCCCGGCCGGCAGGTGGCCGCGCCAGTAGTCGAGCATCCGCCGCGCCTGCGGCCCGGCCAGGAAGCGGTTCTGGTGGTTGAGGAAGTCCAGGTAGCGGGCGGCCACCGGGGGCAGTTCGGGGGTGCGGCCCCGGCGCAGCGCCTCGTAGACCTCGAACAGCTCCTCGATGAAGGTGAAGGTGGAGATCGCGTCCGAGACGATGTGGTGGACGGCCTTCATCAGCACCCAGCGGTCCGGTCCGCGCCGGAACAGCCGCAGCCGCACCAGCGGGTCCTCGGCCAGGTCGTACGGCCGCCGGTACTCGCGGACGATCAGTTCGTGGATCTCCCCCCAGGGGCGTCCCTCGACGTCGAACAGCCCGGTGTCGGCGTTGACTTCGGCACGGATGCGCTGGACCGGGCGGCCCTGATCGGCGGTGAAGGCGGCGCGCAGCCCCGGGTGGCGGGCGACCAGGAAGGCGAAGGCGGCGAACACCAGCTCCGGGTCGAGTTCGGCGCGCACCTCGACCGCGCCGCCGATGTTGTACGCGAAGCCGTCCGGGTGCAGCTGGCGCAGGAACCACAGCGCCTGCTGGTTGTGGGTGAGCGGGTAGCGGGACTCGTCGGTGTGGAGCTCGGCCTCGGCCTGCTCCGGACCGCCCTCCGCGGCGAGTCGTTCGGCCAGGCCCTCGGTGAGCAGGTCGACCAGGTCGCCGACGGTGCCGTTGCTGAGCAGCGCCACCACCGGCAGGGCGACGCCGAGTTCGGCGTGCACCCGGGCCCGCAGCTCCATCGCGAGCAGCGAGTCCAGGCCGTACGCGCCGAGCCTGGCGTCCGGGCGGATCCGCTCGGCGCCGATCCGCAGGACGGCCGCCGCGGCGGCCGCGAAGCGCCCGGTGACCAGCTCCCGCCGGGCCTGCCGGCCGGCCGTGCGGTAGGCGTCCAGGAAGCCGCCGGTCTCGGCCGGGGCCTGCTCGGCGGCGCTCGCCGCGAGTTCGGCGACCAGCGGCGGCGGGGCCGGGTACCAGGCGAGGAAGGTCGGCCAGTCGACCACGGTGGCGACCAGCAGCTGGGCCCGGTCCTGCCCGAGGACGCGCTCCAGCACGGCGGTTCCGGCCTCCGGCGGCAGCGAGCTCATGCCGCGCGCGTCGCGGTAGTGGGCGACCAGGCCCAGTTCCTCGATCATGCCGGTGGCCCAGGGGCCCCAGTCCAGGCTGAGCGCGGGCAGGCCCGCGGCGCGGCGGTGGTGGGCCAGGGCGTCCAGGAACGCGTTCCCGGCCGCGTAGTTGGTCTGTCCGGCGGTGGTGAGCAGCGAGGCGACCGAGGCGAACAGCACGAAGTGGTCGAGCGGTTCGGCCCGCAGCAGCCGGTGCAGCAAGTGGCCGCCGACCACCTTGGGGCTGTACCCGGCGTCGAAGGCCGCGCGGTCCAGCTGCGCCAGCAGGGTGTCCCGGACCTGCCCGGCGAGGTGGAACACCCCGCGGATCGGCGGGAGTTGGCGTTGCCGGTAGTCGGCCAGCCAGGCGGCGAGGGCGGCCTCGTCGGTGACGTCCACCGGGGCGAGCAACGGTTCGGCGCCGAGCGCCTCCAGTTCCCGCAGGAAGGCGATCCGCTCCCCGGCGGGGCTCGCCGGGTCGACGCCCCGCCACTCGGGGCGGTCCGGCAGGGCGGTGCGGCCGACCAGGATCAGCCGCCGGGCGCCGCGTTTGACCAGGGTGCGGCAGAGCAGTCGGCCGAGCGCGCCGAAGGCGCCGGTGACCAGGTAGCTGCCGTCGGGGCGCAGGACCGGCGGCAGCGGCCGGGTGAGGCCCTCGGCCGGGCGCAGCCGGCTGGTGAGCCGGCTGCCGGCCCGCAGGGCGATCTCCTGCTCGTCCCCGGCGCCGAGTTCGGCGAGCAGCGTCCCGGCCTGCTCCCCGGCGTCGAGCGCGGGGTCGAGGTCGACCAGGCTGCCGCGCTGGGCGACGAGTTCCTGCTGCCACAGCACCCGCCCGATGCCCCAGGCGGGGGCGCCGAGCGGTTCGACCCGGTCGCCGGGCCCGGTGGCCTGGGTGCCCCGGGTGACGATGTGCAGCCGGCCGTCCGGGCGGGCGGCGGGCAGCGCCTGGGCGAGGGTGATCAGCGAGTAGGCGCCGAGGGTGGCGAGCCGGTCGAGCTGTCCGGGGTCGGTGGCGTCGAGGGCGGGCAGGTCGAGGTTCCACAGGTGGACGACGGTCCGGTACGCCGGGTCCAGGTCGGCGAACAGCCGCCGGAGGTCATCGGCGGAGTCGGGCCGCACCGTCGTCTCCCCGTCCGCGACGGCGTACGAGCTGCCGGGTCGGACCAGGTGGCAGCGGGCGCCGCGCTCGGTGGCCAGGGCGGCCAGCCGCTCGGCGAGGCCGCCGCCGTCGGCGAGCAGCAGCAGGTCGCCGGTCGGCTGGTCGAGCGGCGCCGCCGGGGCGGGCGTCCAGGCGAGTTCGGTGAGCCAGCCGTCGATGGTGGCCAGGCCCACCGAGGCGGAGGCCTGGGCGACGTCGGCGACCTTGAAGCCGGTGATCCGGCCGAGCGGGGTGCCGTCCTCGGCGTAGAGGGCGAGGTCGCCGACGAGTTCCTCGCCGCTGTCCCGGGTGACGGTGGCGTGCGCCCACAGCGGCCGGTCGCCGGCCTGGTCGAGCCGGACCTCCTCGATCGAGACCGGCAGCCGGACGCTGCCGCCCTCGGGTGCGTGCAGCCGGGTGGTCAGCAGGGTCTGGAAGCAGGCGTCCAGCAGCACCGGGTGCAGGTGGTGGTCGGCGGCCCCGGGGCCGAGCCGCGGGGTGGGGCGGATCAGGGCGAGCGCCTCGTCGGGCCCGGTCCAGGCCTCGGCGATGGCCTGGAAGGCGGGCCCGTAGTGGTAGCCGTGCTCGGCGAGGCGCCGGTAGCAGTCCGGGCCGTCGATGTGCCGGCCTCGGGCGCGCAGTGCGTCGAAGTCCGGTGCGGGCCGGTGGGCGCGGCGCTGGCCGGTGCGGACCCGGCCGCTCGCGTGCACGGCGGGCTCGCCGCCCGCCGGGGTGGAGGCGATGGTGAAGCGGGCGTCCTCGGGCGCGTAGCCGAGCTGGACGGGGACCGGCTCGCGTTCGGAGAGGAACAGCGCCCGGTTCAGCTCGACCTCGGCCAGCACCACCTCGGTGCCGCCGGTGAGCGCCCGGACGGCCTGGGCGGCCATCTCCAGGTACCCGGCGGCGGGGAAGACCACCTGGCCCTCGATCCGGTGGTCGTCCAGGTACGGCAGCCGCTCCGGGTCCAGCCCGGTGCTCCAGCAGGGCTGGGCGCTCGCGGTGCGGCGGCCGAGCAGCGGGTGGTCGACCCGTCCGAGCCGGACCTGCTCCACCGGCCTCGGCTCGGCCCAGTACCGGTCGCGCCGCCACGGGTAGGTCGGCAGCGGCACCGGGCGCCCGGCCGGCTGCACCGCGTCCCAGGTCAACTCGACGCCCAGAGTGTGCAGTTCGGCCAGGGTGCGGGCGAAGCGCTCGGGCTCGTCCTGGTGCCGGCGGATCGACGGCAGGGTGTGCGCCTGCTCGGCGCACTCGCGGATCGCGTGCCCGAGCACCGGGTGCGGGCCGAGCTCCAGGAACAGCCGGTGGCCGTCCTCGGCCATCCGCTCGACGGCGGCCCGGAAGCGCACCGGGTTGCGGACGTTGCGCCACCAGTACGCGCCGTCCAGCTCCGGCCCCCGGGCGAGCCCCTCGTCGGCGGTCAGGTAGAGCGGCAGCTGCGCCTCGCGCGACTTGATCCCGGCCAGCGCGGCGATCAGCTCGTCCCGGATCGGCTCCATCCGCACGCTGTGGTACGGGACTTCGACGTCCAGGAAGCGGACGAACACGCCCTGCCGCCTGAGCTCCTCGGCCAGTTCGCGCAGCGCCTCGGTGTCCCCGGCGAGGGTCACGGCGGAGGGGCTGTTGACGGCGCCGAGCGAGACCCGGGTGCGGTACGGACGGATCCGCCGCTCCGCCTCGGCCTCCGGCAGGCCGACGGCGAGCATCGAGCCCGTCCCGGCCAGGCGCTGCTGCAGCCCGCTGCGCGCGAGCACCACCCGGACGGCGTCGGCCAGGTCGTGCACCCCGGCCTCGTGGAAGGCGGCGACCTCGCCGGTACTGTGCCCGACCACCGCGTCCGGCACCAGGCCGTGGCTCCGCCAGAGCGCCGAAAGCCCCACCTGGACGGCGAAGTTGGCGGGCTGGGCGAGCCAGGTCTCGGCCATCCGGGAGTCCGCCTCGTCGCGGCCCCACTCCTCCAGCAGCGACCAGCCGGCCTGCTCGCGGATCTCCCGGTCGACGGCCCGCACGGCCTCCCGGTAGACCGGCTCGCTCTCGTACAGTCCCCGGCCCATTCCCCACCACTGCGGGCCCATGCCGGTGAACACCCAGGCCAGCCGCCGCTGTCGGCGCTCCCGGGCACGCCCCTGGACCACCCGCGGGTGCGCCTCGCCGCACTCGTGGGCGGCCAGCGCCTCGTCCAGGTCCTGCCGCCCGGAGTAGACCACGGCGAGCCGCTCGGGCAGGTGCTGGCGGCGGTGGGCCAGGGTGTGGCCGAGGTCGGCGAGCGCCGTCCCGGCGGCCAGCTCGGTGCGGACGGCGCCGGCCAGCTCGGGCAGTCCGGCGGCGTCCCGGGTGCTCAGCGGCAGCACCGCACGGGCCGGCTGCGGCGCCGGCCGGGCCGGGGCGGGGAGCGGCGGCTCCTCCAGCAGGACGTGCGCGTTGGTGCCGCCGAAGCCGAAGGAGTTGACGCCGGCGCGGGCCGGGCCCTGGTGTTCGGGCCAGTCGACGGGGGCGGTGGGGATCTCGAAGGGCAGCGCGGCCAGGTCGATGCCGGGGTTGGGCCGCTCCAGGTTGAGGTGCGGCGGGATGCGGCGGTGCTCGAGGGCCAGCGCGGTCTTGATCAGCCCGGCGACGCCGGCGGCGGCCTCGGTGTGCCCGATGTTGGTCTTCACCGAACCGACGTAGCAGCGGTCCCCGGGACGGCGGCCGATGCCCAGCACCCGGCCGAGCGCGGCCGCCTCGATCGGGTCGCCGACCGGGGTGGAGGTGCCGTGCGCCTCGACGTACTGCAGGCTGCCGGGCAGCACCCCGGCCTCGGCGCAGACCCGCTCGATCAGGGCGACCTGGGCGTCCGCGCTGGGGACGGTGATGCCGTTGGTGCGGCCGTCCTGGTTGACGCCGCTGCCGAGGATGACGGCGTGCACCGGGTCGCCGTCGCGCAGCGCGTCGGAGAGCCGCTTGAGCACCACCACGCCGACGCCCTCGGCCCGGACGTAGCCGTCGGCGGAGGCGTCGAAGGCCCGCGAGCGGCCGTCCGCGGAGAGGAAGCCGCCCTTGGTCTCGGCGATCGTGTACTGCGGCGCCATGTGCAGCAACGCTCCTCCGGCCAGGGCGAGTTCGGTCTCGCCGCGGAGCAGGCTCTGGCAGGCCAGGTGGACCGCGACCAGCGAGGAGCTGCAGGCGGTGTCGATCGAGACGCTGGGGCCGCGGAAGTCGAAGCAGTGCGAGATCCGGTTGGACACCATCGTCATCATCGTGCCGGTGGCGGTGTGCGCGGCGATGGTGTCGAAGTCCAGGTCGGCGAACTGCAGGATCTTCCAGTCCAGGGTGAAGGCGCCCATGTAGACGCCGACGTCCCGCCCGGCCAGCTCGCCGGGGCGCAGCCCGCCGTCCTCCAGCGCCTCCCAGCTGACCTCCAGGAGCTTGCGCTGCTGCGGGTCCATGTGCTCGGCCTCGCGCGGGCTGATGCCGAAGAAGTCCGGGTCGAAGGTGTCGAAGCCGTCGATGTAGCCGCCCCGGCCGCCGATCAGCCGCCCCGGCTTGGCGCGGTCCCGGCTGCCCAGGGTGCCGGTGTCGTACCGGTCGGCGGGGGTGTCGGTGAGGCAGTCCCGACCCTCGATCAGGTTGCGCCAGTAGGCCCGGTGGTCGTTGGCGTGTCCCGGCAGGCGGCAGCCGATCCCGGTGATCGCGATCCGGTCACACGGCACGGCGAAGGGCGAGGTGGTCATGATCCAATCCGGGGTCGATGGCGGGACGGCGCGGGCGCGGGAGGGGCGGCTTCGCGGGCCGGGGTCAGGCGGTGGACATCGATGACGGCGTAAACAAAATTCCCCCGCGCCGAAATTGGCATTCCGACCACGAACACTGAATATGCCGATGAGCCAATCGGACCCGGGGTCAATTGCATCGCGGGTCGCGCGGCAAAGACATCAGGAGGTTCCCCGTAAGAGCCGAAGCGGATTGGCTATCCGGCATGCGACGGCGGACAGCACGCTCCCTCTTCGTTCTTCGCGGACCAACGACTGGAAACGTCAGAGACTCTAGCGGGAGCTACAGGTCGGGGCGGTCATTCGACGTGTTAACGCCACAAATGACCCGATCTGACGAACATTAGTGCACGAAGTTGACGTCAGGTCGGCGCGAAGAGGGCGCATTTGTCAGCAGGCGCACGAGATACCGGATCGCGGCGCGGTCAGGTCGTCGATCGGGCGCTGCCGCACGCCCTGCGTGCGGTGGCGGTGGACACGGCGGTTCTCCCTCGATCGGGCCGGCGGGGCGGTACGCACCGCCTCCTCGGCGGTGATCCGGTCTCGGCCCGGACCGCACCCGGCTCACGAGCGGCGTGATCGCCGCCGTTCATCAGGATCCCGCCGGCTTCACGGTCCCGCCAGTTCCGCCAACCGGTGGGCGGCCTGCGGAGCGCAGGTCGCCAGGCGGGCGCGCAGGCCGCGCAGCTCGTGCCCGACCAGCGCGGGCAGAGCGGCCACCGGGGCGGACTCCAGGGTGGGCCCGAGCAGTTCGACGGCCGCCCCCGGGTCGTGCGCGCAGGCGTGGCAGTCGGCCGCCCGGACGGTGAACAGCAGTCGGCTGGACGGCAGCTGGGTCGGGCCGAGCAGTCCGAGTGCCGTCTCGGTGGCGGCCAGCGCCCGCCGGGCCAGCCGTGGGTCGTCCACGGCGGCGGCCAGATCACGCAGGGCGGCGGCCGCGGCGGACTCCACCCGCAGCCGCATCGAGGCGATGGACAGCCAGGGCACGTCCGCCTCGTCCCGGTCGTCGATGTGCTCCAGGTGCGCCCGGGCCAGCCCGATCTGCCGTACGGTGGCCCGGACGTCACCGGTCAGGGCGTTGGCACGGGCCCAGCTGATCCGGCCCATCGCGCCGGCCCAGTGCCGGCCCGGGGCGACCCGGTCGATCTCCCGCGCGTAGCCCAGGGCGGCGACCGGGTCGCCGTCCAGCCGGGCCAGGATGCCGAGGTCGCTGAGCGTGCCGACCAGGGTGGGCCGGTCCCCGGCCACCTCGGCCCAGATGAGCGCGCGGTCGAAGCAGGCCATCGCGGTGGCGTTGCGGCCGTCCTGCATCCGCAGCGCCCCGGCGGCGTGGGCGTGCTCGGCGGCCAGCCGCGCGAGCGGGCGGCGCTGCGCGGCGGGGGCGGCGGCCAGTCGGGCGAGCACCGCGCGCAGGGTGCGCTCGACGGCGGCGGTCAGGCCCAGGAGGGCGCTGGTCTCGCCGGAGCGCAGGTGGGCGGCGAGCAGGCCGGTCAGGGCGTGCGCGGTGGCGGCGTCCAGCGGCGGGGCTCCTGCGGCTTGCTCGGTGGCGCAGAACTCCGCGTGCAGGGCAGCGAGTTCGACCGGATCCGGCACCTCGCAGCCGTCGGCGCCGTGCAGTGGGCAGAGCAGTCCGTAGTCGGGCACCGAACTCCCGCCAGGCGCCGCGATCCTGGCGGCCCGACGGAGCCGCCGAGGCCCGCGCCGCCGTGTCCCGCGCCTGCACCGCAGAGTCCCGCGCCGCCGAGTCCGAACCGTTCCGGTGCACGGCTGCCTCCCCGGAGACAGGCCCTCACGCGGGGCCCTGCGACGAGTCCGACGAGCAGGACGGTACTCGATCGCGTCCGTCCCGTACATGAGGTGGTCTCAACCACTCGCGAGAAGGCCCAGCTTGACGGGAATTCGCACGTACGGCTTGACGGAATTTGCCAACCCCATGCCGAGCCCGCACCGGCCATTGACCCGGGCATGACGCCATGTGAGGGTTCGGGCACCCGAGCGCGGACCGCCCGCACGGCCGTCCCCCGGACACGGCCCGCGGTGCGCCACCAGCCATGCCGTCCGCGGTCGGGGACCCCCACATCCGAGGAGCCTCGATGCAACGCAGAGTTTCCCCAGGACGGTTGCTCACCACGGCGACCACCCTGACCGTCCTGGCCGGCCTGGTCGTCGCGACCGCGGGACCGGCCGGCGCCGCGCCCACCCCCTCCCCGGCGCCGCCGAGCGCCCTGACCGTCGGCGGCGGGGACACGCCCGGCGGACCGGCACCGGACATCGACGTGGCCAAGGTCCAGGCCCACCTGACCCAGCTGAACACCATCGCCGACCAGAACGGCGGCAACCGCCGTGCCGGCAGCGCCGGGCACAGCCAGTCGGTGGCGTACCTCAAGGCCAAGCTGCAGGCGGCCGGCTACACCGTCAGCGAGCAGACCTGCACCTCCTGCACCTACCAGTCCGCCAACCTGATCGCCGACTGGCCCGGCGGCCCGTCCGACCAGGTCACCATGTTCGGCGCCCACCTGGACAGCGTCGCGGCCGGCCCCGGCATCAACGACAACGGCTCCGGCTCGGCCGTGCTGCTGGAGAACGCGCTCGTGCTCGCCCAGCAGAACCCCGGCCTGACCCGGCACGTCCGGTTCGCCTGGTGGACGGGTGAGGAGCAGGGCCTGCAGGGCTCGCAGTCCTACGTCGGCCAACTGAGCTCCACCCAGCGCTCGGCGATCAAGGCCTACTACAACTTCGACATGGTCGGCTCGCCCAACGCCGGCTACTTCATCGACAACCTCACCTCCGCGGCCTCCGCGCCGATGAAGGCCTACTGGGACTCGCTCAACCTCCAGCCGGAGGAGAACGTCGAGGGCCAGGGCCGCTCGGACGACTACTCCTTCCAGCAGGCCGGCATCCCGACCTCCGGCTACGCGGCCGGCGCGGACGCCGTCAAGACCTCCGCCCAGGCCACCAAGTGGGGCGGCACGGCGGGCCGTTCCTACGACTCCTGCTACCACCAGTCCTGCGACACCACCGGCAACATCGACCCGACCGCGCTGAACCGCAGCGCCGACGGCGTGGCCTACACCATCTGGAAGACCTCGGTCGGCGGCACCACCCCCGCCGACGACTTCTCCCTCTCGGTGAACCCGGCCACCGCCACCGTCAAGCCCGGTGGCTCCGCCACGGCGACCGTCGCCACCGCGACCACCTCCGGCTCGGCCCAAACGGTCAAGCTGACCGCCACCGGCGCCCCGGCCGGGGTGACGGTCTCCTTCAGCCCGGCCTCGGTGCAGTCCGGCGGCTCGGCCACGATGACCGTCGCCACCGCGGCGTCCACCGCGGTCGGCACCTACAGCATCACCGTCACCGGGACCGGCTCGGTCACCCACACCACCAGCTTCTCCCTGGTCGTGGGCAACGGGAACCCCGACCCCGGCGGCACCTGGACGCCCGGCACCACCTACCGCACGGGCGACCCGGTGACCTACGACGGCGTCACCTACCGCTGCCTCCAGGGGCACACCGCCCAGGTCGGCTGGGAGCCGCCGATCGTCCCGGCGCTGTGGCAGCCGGTGTGATCCAGCCGTTCTGACGTCGAGTGAAGCCGCTGCGCCGCGGTCCGTCGAGGGGGACGGACCGCGGCGCGGCCGTGCCACCGCGCGTCTGACGTAGAGTCGGCCCTCGGGCTTGCCCCGCCTTTCGCCTGACGTCGGCCCAGTCGAGGAGACCCCTGGTGACCACGGACACCGTCCCCGTGCCTGAACTGACCCCCGAGGCCGTCGAGCAGTGGCGGGCCGAGGAGGCCCAGCTGGTCGACCTGCTGGCCCGCGCCCAGCGAGGCATCGGCGGCATCGCCGCCTTCCGGCTCGGCCCGGCCCCGACCGTCCTGGTCACCGACCCGGCCGCGGTGCAGCACGTGCTCGGCCGCCACCCCGACCGGTACGTCAAGCGCTCGCACCGGGCCCGGATGCTGGTCGGCGACGGCGTGCTGTCCGCCACCGGCGAGGCCTGGAAGCGTCAACGGCGGCTGCTGCAGTCGCAGTTCACCGGGACGGGCATGCGCCGCTACGAGCAGCGGATCGCCGCCGCGGCGCGCCGGACCGCCGAACGCTGGGAGGGCTACCGGCGCAGCGGGGAGACCTTCGACGTGGGCGAGGAGATGCGCGGCTTCGCCCTGGACACCGTCTGGCGGGCGCTCACCGGACTGCCGCTGGACGACCGGACGGACGGCGACCTGCGGGCGGTGGAACGGGTGGTGGCCGCGATGCCGACCCTGCCGACCAACGCGGCGGACGCCCGGGACGCGGTCGCCGAGGACCTCGCCCGGATCGACGCCGTCGCCCAGGCGGCGATCGACGCGGCACGGTCGGTGGGGGATGTCGAGGAGCCCGGCGTGCTCCGCGTCCTGCTCGACGCGGCCGACCAACGCCCCGAGTACACCGACCGGTTGATCCGCGACGAACTGGTCACCCTGCTGGTGGCCGGCCACGAGACCACCGCCACCACGCTCACCTGGCTGTTCCTGCTGCTCGACGACAACCCGGACGCCCGCGGCGCCGACCCGCAGGCGCTGGTGGGCGAGACCCTCCGGCTCTACCCCTCCGCCTGGCTGCTCCCCCGGCACGCCCTCGAGGACGACGTGATCGCCGGGCACCGGATCGCCGCCGGTACGGACGTGCTGGTCTGCCCGTACCTCACCCACCGCGACCCGGCGCTGTGGCCCGACCCGGAGCGCTTCGACCCGACCCGGTTCGCCCCCGGCGCGGACCGCCCCGGCCAGCTCGGCGCCTACCTGCCCTTCGGCCTGGGCGCCCGCGCCTGCCTGGGCACCCAGTTCGCGGTGCGGGAGACCACGGCGCTGCTGGAACTGCTGCTTCCGCTGGGGGTGTTGGAGTTCCGATCCCGGCCGGCCGGGGCCGCCTACAGCATCACGGTACGCCCCGACGGCCCGACCCCGGCGGTCCTGCGCTGAGCGGTCCGGTGGGGCGGGCAGCGCGGGGCGGGACGGGGCGGGCCGGGAAAAAGATTCGCGCCGGGCTGTCACACACCCGCGCCGGGATCCGTCGGGTCAGTGAAAGCACCACTGCTCCCGAAGCTCCCGAGAGGAACACCACGATGACCACCCACTCGACCACCGGCCGCTCGATCACCGCCGAGATCCCGCTGCGCCCCCGCCTGGCCACCGACCCGGGCGAGCTCGTCCCCGAACTCGCTCAGGTGTCGGCCGCGTTGTTCAAGGCCGTCGGCAACCGCTCGATCCCGCGCGCCACCGTCAGCCTGGTCCAGCTGCGGGCCGGCCAGATCGTGGGCAGCACCTACCTGACCGTCCTGCACACCGGGTTCCTCCGCAAGGCCGGCGAGTCCGAGGAGCGCATCGCCTCGGTCGCCGCCTGGCAGGACTCCCCGTACTTCACCGCCCCCGAGCGCGCCGCCCTCGCCCTGGTCGAGGCCACGCTCCGGCCCAACCCGCACGGCGAGCGCGTCAGCGACGAGCTGTACGCCGAAGTCGCCTCCCACTACGACGAGAAGGCGCTCGCCACGCTCACCCTCGCCATCGGCCAGGTGAACTTCTTCACCGCCATCGCGCTCATCGCCAAGCCCGTCCCCGGCCGGTCCTTCACCGACCCCTGGGCCTGACCCGCCCCCCGGCCCACCGAGCCCCTCGCCCGGCGGGCCGGTCGGCGTTCCATGCCCCAACGGCGCTGCCCCGTCCCGCAGTTCGTCCGGGACGCCCGGGGACGCCGCAGGTCGGGGCGCGGGACGGCGTCCCACCGTCCCCAGACGGTCCGCGCCGATGGCGATCGCCCCCGGTCCTGGCGCAGGCTGGCAATCGCCGACGGACCGTCAGATCCGGTCGGCACAAGGCACCTTCACTCGATTCGAGGAGCCACCATGTTCAAGAAGACCATCGCCGCGCTCGCCGTCGCCGCGAGCGCCGTCGTCGGCGCGGGTGTCGTCGCCCCGGCCGCCGAGGCCGCGCCGGCCGGCTGCAACGCGGGCGGCCTGTGCGTGTACTGGGGATCGAACTACAGCGGCAGCGTCCAGACCGTCTACCAGGACAACAACGACCTGAGCATGTACGCCAACTTCAACGACAGCCTCGGCGGCTCGGCGTTCAACAACGGCAACAGCTGCAACGTCGTCGTCTATGCCCAGAAGAACGCCCAGGGCCAGGGCTGGATCCTCTACCGCGGCCAGGGCTGGACCACGATCGAGAGCAACCTGCCGCAGATCCTCTCCAACCGCTGGTGCACGGTCTGATCCAGCGATGAAGACCAGGATCACCCTCGCCCTCGCGGCGGTCCTCCTGGGCCTCGGTGCCGCCGGATGCTCCTCGTCCGGCGGCACCACCCCGCCCGGGGCCCAGCCGCGCCCCTTCGGCGGCGTCACCCACTACGACGAGCCGCAGCGCGTCGCCCTGCACAACGTCGAGGAGGGCCTCGTCACCTCCTGCATGCGCGAGCGCGGCTTCGAGTACCGCCCCCAGAGCCTCAGCACCGGCGACCACCGCGTCGACGCCAACCCGTACGGGCTGCTCAGCGGCGACCAGGCCGCCGACGACGGCTTCGGCGTGATCAGCACGGCGCTGAACCTGAAGCAGGCCGCCGACCCCAACCAGGACCACGCCGCCGACCAGGCCTGGAAGTCCGCCCTGCTGGGGACGGACGCGCATCGGGTCACCGTCGACCTGCCCGACCACCAGCAGTTCTACTACAACAGCGACTCCTGTCTCACCCAGGCCCGCGATGTCCTCTACGGCCCCGAGTACTTCCGGCTGTTCAACACCTTCCAGGTGCTCAGCGGCAAGGTCGTCGCCGCCGTCCAGGCCGACGACCGGTTCACCGCCGCCGAGGGCCGCTGGCGCGACTGCATGTCCGCCGCCCACCAGAGCGCCACCCACCTGGCCGACCCGGTGGCCGCGATCGACCAGCGGGTGAAGCAGGACGGCGGCGACCCGGCGAAGACCCACGAACTCATCGGCGGCGAACTGTCGTTGGCCAAGACCTCGGCCCGGTGCCAGGACCAGGCCGAGCTCGAGACCACCGTCTCGCAGGTGCAGGGCGACGTCGAGAAGACCGTCCTCGGCGGCGACGGACCGCTGCTCGACCAGCTCCGCGGCCTGCGGCAGAAGGCCCTCACCCGGGCGGACCGGCCGACCGGCACGCCCTGACGCGAGGCCACCCGCCCGCCGAGCCCCTCGCTCGGCGGGCCGGCCCCGTCGACCGATGGACCGTCAGGGTGATCTCGCCACCTCGTTCCGGCGTCGTACGGTCGGCCCTCGGCCCGCTCCGGGCCGACCGCTGCCACGATGACGACCACATCGAGCGGTCCGCCCGCGCGGAACCGCGCATCGAACGGCAGCACGGCCCGGATCGGGGGACGCCTCCACGGGGCCCGCACCCGGGCCGGCGGAACGAGGAGTCCATGCGGCCCACCCCACTCACCCGTCTCCTGCTCGTCCTCCCCCTCCTGCTCGGCCTGGCCGGCATCGCCGCGCCCGCGCAGGCCGCCGCACCGGTACAGGCCGTCACGCCGACCGACCCCGCGGCCGTGACGGCCGAACGCGCCTGCGCACCCGCCCCGGCCGCTGCGGCGGACGCGCCGACCGTGCCGATCACCACCCCGTCCGGCGAGACGGCCGCCGTGCCGGCCGACCTGCGGGGCCCCTGCCTCGCACTGATCCGCACCGACCTGCCCCGGCTGCGCGGCCCGAAGCCCGGCACCGAACCGCCGGGCTTCGGACCGCGCGACCTCCAGTCCGCCTACGACCTGCCCCGCAACGGCGGCGGGGACCGGACGGTGGCCATCGTGGTGGCGTTCGACGACCGCACCGCCGAGAGCGACCTCGCGGTCTACCGGGAGCAGTTCCACCTGTCGCCGTGCACCACCGCCAACGGCTGCTTCCGCAAGATCAACCAGAACGGCGGCAGCACCCCGCCCCCGACCACCGACCCCGGCTGGGTGGCGGAGACCGCCACCGACCTCGCCTCCGTCAGCGCCACCTGCCCGGACTGCCACCTCCTGCTGGTCGAGGCCGACAACGACCTGCTCGTCAACGAGATCCACGCGGTCGGTCAGGCCTTCCAGCAGGGCGCCACGTTCATCTCGATGAGCTTCGGCGCGCCGGAGTTCCCCAACCAGACCCTGGTCGACGCGTTCTTCTTCCACCGCGGTATCGCGTTCGTGGCCGCCAGCGGTGACAACGGCTACCCCAACCCGCTCTACCCTGCCGCCTCCCAGTTCGTCACCGCCGCCGGCGGCACCAGCCTGCACCGGGTCCGGCCGCCGTTCCTGCCGTTCAACCGCCCGGGCTGGTCCGAGAGCGCCTGGGTCGGCTCCGGCTCCGGCTGCTCGCTCTTCGACCCGAAACCGTCCTGGCAGCACGACCCCGGCTGCGCCAACCGCACCATCGCCGACATCTCCGCTGTCGCCGACCCCGGCACCGGCGTCGCGGTCTACTTCACCGATCCCACCGACGGGGCCGGCTGGCACGTGATCGGCGGCACCAGCGTCGCCGCGCCGCTGATCTCCGGCATGTACGCGGTGGCGGGCACCCCGGGCGTCAACGACTTCGCCGCCTCCTACCCGTACGCCCGCCCCCGGGCCTTCAACGACATCGTCACCGGCTCCACCGGCTCCTGCGGCGGCTCCTACCTCTGCACGGCGGTCCGCGGCTACGACGGCCCCACCGGCCTCGGCACCCCCCACGGCGTCCGCGGCCTGCGCGGCTGACCCCGGCCACACCGACACACCGACACACCGACACACCGGACGCTCCACGGCGTCCGGTGCGTCGGCGCGAGCGGCTACGGGGCGACCATCTGGGCCTGGAGCTGCGGGGTGATCGTCTTGTTGTTGGCGACGAAGGGCACCGAGGTGGCGTCCTGGCCGGTGTTCTGGAAGACCGACAGGGAGATGGCGTCGCCCTTCTTCAGCTCGATGATCGTGGACGCCTCCTGGGTGACGCCCAGGGCGCCGTCCACGGTGCCCTGGAAGTCCACGGCCACCGGGTTGCCGTTGACGTTCACGGCCACCTCGCGCTCGCCGCCCGCGCCCAGGGCGGTGGGGATGAAGCTCCAGAAGAACCGGGACTTGAGCAGGTAGCGCCCGGGGGTGTGGACCACGAGCGTCGAGGTGGTGGGGTCGAACATGTGGTCGGTGTCGAAGTCGACGCCGTTGAAGGTGATCTGGACGGTCGTGCCGGTCGGGATGGTCTGCGCCTTCGACGAGAACACCCCGGCCCCCACGTCCTCACATTTCACCGGCTTCCCGTCGATCTTTCCGTCGAGCCATCCGTCGACGCACTTCCCCGGCCTTCCGTCGTCGGTCACCGGCGACCCCGCCGTCACCGGGCCCTTCGACGGGGCGACCGGCGCCGCGGCGAAGACCGGGCCCGTACCGACCAGCAGGGTCAGGGCGCTCGCGGCGAGCAGCAGGGGAACACGCCGGGCGTTCGAGGCGGACGGCAGGGACTTCCGGTTAGCGGCCATGTGGCCCACTTCCTTCCAAACACGGGGGCTGTCGAACCGGGCTCCCGTGACACCGCCTCAGTGCGGCTGTCACCCCGGGCCCCGCACCTTTGCTAACCCGCCCGCCGTCCCCCCGCCACCGCGCCCGCACCGGCGCCCATCGGCTGCCTGGCCCAACATCCCCGCTCCGCTTCCGTGGCCTGCGGCGCAGGGGCTCCCCGATCTGATGAGGCCCCGCGCGGCGGAGTTCCCCACCCGGACGGGCGCCGCCTTCCGCCGACCACGCGTGACTGAGATCAGCTTCCCGAGCGTCGCAGCAGGGAGCTGCGACGCGGGACGAACGATCAGGAACGATCAGGGGGAATCAGCGCATGGTCGCGCTCTCGGACAACCCGATGACCTGGGTGATGGCCGGAGACAGCATCACCCAGGCCGTCCACCTCACCCACGGCGCCCCCAACGCCGCCGGCCACCTCCGCATGGCCCACCACACGCTACGCATCCTGGGCCTGGGCGAATTCACCGAGCTGTGACGGACGAGTGCCGGTGGCCGGCGTTCAGACGGGAGCGGGCGGCCATTGGCACCGGCGTTCAGACATGGCAGTGCACCCGTTGGCCGGGCAGCGACCGGATCCACTCCACGTACCTGCCCATCACGTCGACGATGGGCTCCGGGTTCGCGGTCGCGGCCTCCCACGTGCCCGGCTCGGAATCGAACCACTCCTTCGTGCGCGAGTTCGGCGCCGACCCCGGGAGCGGTTCGAGGACGGCCTCGAACTCGCCGAACGTCCGCCCGTCCATCGTCGCGGCAACGGACGCGAAGGACCGCATCGAGTTCGGGCCCGCCCACGGACCGTCGACCTCGATGTCGGTCACCACGTACGTCCAGTCGCTCAGTTCGGTCATGCGATCGACAGTACCGCCACGGCCACTCGGCGCCGCGGGGGCCCGCGCGGCTGGTCGAACTCACCCGGCGCCGAGCCGAGTTGCGGGACGCGGCTCGGCCGCACGCGGCAGGCGAGTTGTCAGAAGGCCGCCCGTTCGTCAGTCGACGATCAGCAGGCTGGCCCCGTTCGGCGCGCTGGAGCGGTGCGCCTCGGCATCGTCGGCCACCTGGTAGCTGCCGCCCCGGCCGGTGACCACGACGCGGCCGTCGTCGAGCGTCGTGACGAGCTCGCCCTCCAGGACGTACAGCACGTGCCCCTTGCGGCACCAGTGATCTGCGACGTACCCGGGACTGTAGTCGACCCGGCGGACCCGAACCCCGCCGAAGTGCTGCACCCGGCTGGTCACCTCCCCGCTCTCACCCGGTTTGCGCTCCTCACCGACCTGGCTCCAGTCGGTGGCGGTGAAGGGGAAGCCGCTGAGATTCATACCGTCACACTATCCCGCCTGGCCCGGCCCGGCATCCAAGTTCCGGCGCTGCCCGGCGAGTTGGTCCTTCACCGTGAGAGTCCGAGGTGGACGACGAGTCGCCGGTCGGTCTCGGTGGTCAGTTGTCCCCGAGTGCCAGCTTGATGCCGAAGCCGACGAGCACCGTGCCGGTGATCGCGTCGATGACCCGCTGCACCGAGCCGCGGTTCAGCCACCGGCGGACGAGCTGGGTGCCGAATATCAGCGCGCTGAACCAGACCAGCCCCTCCAGATCGTGCACGGCCGCCAGGACGACCCCCATCAGCAGATGCGGGGCGCCGCTGGGGATGAACTGGGGCAGCATCGCCATGTAGAAGACGCCGTTCTTCGGGTTCAGCAGGCTGGTGCCCAACCCGCGCGCCCAGGACCGTACCCACGTCGCCTCCGCGGTCGTGGCTCCCGCTCCGCCCGCCGCATCCCCCGACACGGGCCGGCCGCGCTCCTTGAGCGTCCGACGGACCATGCCGATCCCCAGCCACGCCAGGTACCCGGCACCGGCCAAGCGGAGCGCGTCGTACAGCAGATGGGATGCCGTGAGCACCGCCGAGGCACCGACCGCGGCCGCCACGCCCCACACGAGCACGCCGCAGAGGATCCCCAGCGCCGTCGCGAAGGCCCGGCGCCTGCCCAGGGTGATGGCGGAGCGCAGCACCAGCGCGGTGTCCAGTCCCGGCATGATGGTCAGCATGCCTGCCACGACGGCGAAGGAGGCGATAGCAGAGGAAACGGTCATGCGGCCATCCTGAAGTCGCGGCCGCGATCACGTCCAATGAGGCCTGCTTCACTGCGCATGAGCAGGACTGATGCCGCTGCTCGCTCGGCTCTTCGCTCCACGGAGCGAAGAGCCGCCGCAAGGCGCGATCCCTCAAGGTCAGACGGGCGGCATCAGATCGCTCTCGCTGATGGTGTACGTCAGCAGGGGGTAGCTGAAGTCCGTTTCCTTGTTCTCACGGCGCCGCAGTTGGTAGAACTCGCGCCGCTGCTCGTCGTCGGCCGACGTGAGGCGCGCGCCCTGCGGGAGGTATGCATGTCCGTCGCGAAACCGGACGAAGGTCTTTGACGTTCGAAACGTCACACCCAGCCATTGGTTGTCCGCCGCCTGGGCGGGCGTGTCCAAGACGATTTTGTGCCTGAGTCGCCGATTCGAGTCGACGGAAAACACCACGACGCTGTTGTGGGCGAGGGGGATCCCGAACCTCTCGCCACCGGACCCCTTCGACTCGAAGATCAGCTTCCTCGACGGGCTCGCTTCGGGGCGTTGGTAGCAGGAGAAGACGGCGATAGACGACTCGTCGGCCAGATCGAGGGCCTGGTCGGAGTGGCTGCCCATGGTGGTGTAAGCGTTCGTGCAGCTCTCGATGAGAGCATTGTTGAAGCCGACCGAAAGCGCCGAACGTTCCTGGATCCGCTGCGCCAGCCGTTCGTGCACCGCCCGGAAACGCTGCGTCGGGCTGCCGTATCGAGTGGTGGTACGTACGAGGGGCACACCACCCGCCCCGTCGATCCTGGTGAGCGTGGCACCTCGCCGGCCTTTTCCCACGTCTTCCAAACGGGCCGACGCCGACAGCTCCGCGAAGAGGTTCCCCTCGATCGGCAAAGCGCACGAGAGGATCTCATCCGAGACCCTGGACTCGGGGGGCACCATAGTCTCCCGTGTTCATGCTGAAGAGAAATTCGTCACCGTAATCGATGAAGGACGAGGTCCTGTTCTCCTCGGCGTACAGCCTGCGCAGCTCGTCCAGGCCGGCCGGTGTGGACGGCTCCAGCTTCACCAGCTCTCCGGCCACTTTGAGGAACGTGTAGCCGTCCTTGTGAACGGCTTCGGCGCTCGAACAGCGCACCACGTACCCCAGGCGGGTCGGGAGCAACTCGGCGTCCAATGCCGAGGGCCGGATTTCATGCGTGTACAGGCGGTTGGTGGACAGCGGCATGAAGAACACTGAGCCGGGATAGAGGGTCACGGTGAACTGCGCGGGGAGCGCGACCCCGTCGCGTCCTTCGATCGGGTCCTTGAGACGAAAGTGGAGCTTGGTCAGCCCGCTGGCGCCCTTCACACCGTAGTCGAAGGCGTCCTCGGCCAGGGGCTGCAGCTTGTCGAGCCCGTCATAGAAGGTGCAGAAGGCCATGATGCCGTTGGCGGGCATGTCCTTGGTCTTGTCGGCATGGGCCGAGATCTTGGCCTTGGACTGCTTGCGCTCGGCTGTGGCAAGGGTGTTGTGGTAGATCTGGGCGAGGACGTGATTCAGCGGTGCCTGGTTCCGGAAGACGGCGGCGGCCTCGCGGTTCAGAGTCTCGACGATGCGCGTGTCGGTCGGGCGAAAGCCCTCGGTCGGCCCCGAGAGGTTCGTGGAGCACCGGAGCAGACGGAAATGCAGTTCCTCACCGTTTCGTGTGACGGGTGTCAGGTAGATTCCGCTGCGATGGGCTGTTCCGGGTTTGGTGGACTCCGTCAGGGACTGGAACTCGTGCTCCGCACGGATCCGTCCGAAGTGATCGGCGCCGAGTTCGAAGAACCGGCGGTAGTACACGCCGACGCCGTGTACGCGGACGGGAACCCGGCCGAGGTCGACGAGGGTCCAAGGTTCGTCGACGCCCTCGTGGTAACCGTGTGACAGCTCCCGGATGACGAATACCCGGGCCGCCTCACGCAGTTGGCGGGCGCTGATCCCGGATATGTCGCCGCACAGGTAGACGGTCTTCCGCGCGAGGTCGGGCGAACCGGAAGCAAGGTCCTCCGGCGTGATCGTGGAGCCGAAGAAGTCCCTGATCACGTCGTTGTCCTGCACCATCGAAGGCGCAACCAGGATGTTGCTCGCATCCTCGATGCGGGCTTCTGCTGGCTCTGTCGCGTACATCAAACGGTACCTGCCATTCGCAGATCATCGACTGGACCTCGGCGACTGTCAACGCCGCCTCCGTGCGAGCGAAAAGGGGGTGCGCTGACTGGGGGCCGGGGCCGGGTGGCCGGGTGACGCAGCGGTCCCCGGCCACCCGGCCGTGATCATCGGTCAGACCCGGGTCACCGGTGCCTGGAGTTCCGTCACCCAGTCGTCGCGGTTCTCCGGGCACTCCAGGCTGATCTCCCGGGGGTACCCGGCCGACCGGTAGCCGTTTCCGTCGATCCAGCGGGCCAGGGTCTGGGCCGTGGGCAGCACGGTGTCCATCGAGCCGCGGTGCACGATGGTCGCCGCCTGGTCGAGGGCCGGCAGGTCGAGCACCCGGAAGACTCCGTCCTGGAGGGGGGCGGAGACCTGGACGGCGGCGTGAACGCTGATCCTGCCGTCGCCCTCCGGGGCGTCCTCGTAGTAGGCGACACCGGGGCCGGTGGGAGTGACACCCGCCGCGTCCAGGAGCCGGAACAGCTCGTCGTAGAGAGGCCCGATGACGGGGCTGATGTCGTCGGGCGCGAAACTCGCGGCGGTCGCGGTCAGCTCCGCCACCCGCACGACCGGGACGCTCTTGATGACGATGTCGTTCGTGGGCATGTGCCCCTCACTCTCGATCGCTCGGAGCCTCGCCTCGACCTGCACCAGCCGCACGGCCGCCACAGCCATTGCGGTCTCCAGCTCGGCCCTCCGCAGCCGCAACATGCCTCGCAGTTCCTCCGTGGCGACCTTTTCCTCCACGATGTCCTGCACCTGCTGGAGGGTGAAGCCGAGGCCCTTGAGCGCGATGACGCGGTTCAGTCGGGCGAGCTGGGCGGCGGCGTAGTAGCGATAGCCGGTGGCCGGGTCGACATGGGCCGGGTGCAGCAGTCCGGTCGCGTCGTAGTGACGCAGCATCCGGACCGAGACGCGGCCGTGCCGGGCGAAATCTCCGATGGTGAACATGGTGTCTCCGAGTTCAGCGCCTGACACGGTGTGAGGGTCAAGAAGCTACCTGGCCGGCGACGAACAGCGAGAGCGAGGGGTGGCGTCGTCAGCTCCACGTCATGACGCCGCCATCGAGCGAAGTGCCCCGAGCTGCCACCACCTGAGACATGCTCCGGGCCCCCGAGTCGACGGCTCGCCGCAGCTCACTCCACGGCCGCGCTGCAGGGGTTCCGGGGCGATCGTCCATACCTGTGGATCTGCTAGCCGGTCTGGCACGGAGGTGATGGTTCGGTGTCGGTGGGGGGCGTCAGCATTGTCGCGAGTCGGTCGACGCCGAACCCGCCGATCAGGAGGCGTTCTTTGCGGCTTCCGGTGAGGCGCTGGGTCCAGTCGACGAACCCGCCGTCCGCGATCTCCAGTTGCTGACCGTGGATGGTCGCGTAGATCTTGTAGCACAGGTCGGTGTAGTAGCCGCGTCCGGTCACCCGGTTGGGATCGTCGATGATGTCAAGGCCCGGTGTTCCGGCCAGCTC